>NZ_JBVHYH010000028.1:0-92459 GCF_055569135.1 Kitasatospora sp. NPDC029367 | reverse complement strand
CCCCCCCCCCCCCCCCCCCCCCCCCCCCCCCCCCCCCCCCCCCCCCCCCCCCCCCCCCCCCCCCCCCCCCCCCCCCCCCCCCCCCCCCGCTTCGTGCCACTCAGTGGAAGAAGTGGCGGGCGCCGGTGAAGTACATCGTCACGCCGGCCTTCTCGGCCGCCTCGATGACCTGCTCGTCACGGATCGAACCGCCCGGCTGGACGATCGCCTTCACGCCGGCGGCGATCAGGATCTCCGGGCCGTCCGGGAACGGGAAGAAGGCGTCCGAGGCGGCGTACGAGCCCTTGGCCCGCTCGCCGGCCCGCTCGACCGCGAGCTTGCAGGAGTCGACCCGGTTGACCTGGCCCATGCCGACGCCGACCGAGGCGCCGTCCTTGGCCAGCAGGATCGCGTTGGACTTGACGGCCCGGCAGGCCCGCCAGGCGAAGGCCAGCTCGGCCAGCTCGGCCGCGGACAGCGCCTCGCCGGTGGCCAGCGTCCAGTTCGCCGGGTCGTCGCCCTCGGCCTGCACCCGGTCGGCGTCCTGGAGCAGCACGCCGCCGGAGATCGGGCGGACCTCCTGGCGGTTGGCCGGGGCCTCGGGAGCGACCAGCACCCGCAGGTTCTTCTTCCGGGCCAGCACCTCGACCGCGCCGTCCTCGTAGCCGGGGGCCACCACGACCTCGGTGAAGATCGGGGCGATCTGCTCGGCCAGCTCGACGGTGACCGGGCGGTTGACCGCGATCACGCCGCCGTACGCGGAGACCGGGTCGCACTCGTGCGCCTTGCGGTGCGCCTCGACGACGTCGGCACCGGTCGCGATGCCGCACGGGTTGGCGTGCTTGATGATCGCGACGGCCGGCTCGGCGTGGTCGTACGCGGCGCGGCGGGCGGCGTCGGTGTCGACGTAGTTGTTGTACGACATCTCCTTGCCGTGCAGCTGCTGGGCGCCGGCCAGGCCGCCGGTGCCGTCGCTGTACAGCGCGGCGCCCTGGTGCGGGTTCTCGCCGTAGCGCAGCACGTTCTGCCGCTCCCAGGTGGCGCCCAGGAACTCGGGGAACCGCGCGTCGCTGGGGGCGTAGCCGGCCTCGAACCAGGAGGCGACGGCCACGTCGTAGGCGGCGGTGTGGGCGAACGCGGCACCGGCCAGGCGCTTGCGGGTGGCCAGGTCGAAGCCGCCCTCGCGGACGGCGGTCAGCACGTCGGCGTAGCGGGCCGGGTCGACCACGACGGCCACCGACGGGTGGTTCTTGGCGGCGGCGCGCACCATGCTCGGGCCGCCGATGTCGATCTGCTCGACGCACTCGTCCGGGGTGGCGCCCGAGGCGACGGTGGCCTTGAACGGGTAGAGGTTCACCACGACCAGGTCGAAGGGCTCGACACCGAGCTCGGCCAGCTGCGCGCGGTGCGACTCCAGGCGCAGGTCGGCGAGCACGCCGGCGTGCACGCGGGGGTGCAGCGTCTTCACGCGCCCGTCCAGGCACTCCGGGAAGCCGGTCAGCTCGGAGACCTCGGTCACCGGGACGCCGGCGGCGGCGATCCGGCCGGCGGTGGAGCCGGTGGAGACGATGGCGACCCCGGCGGCGTGCAGGCCCTGGGCCAGCTCCTCCAGACCGGTCTTGTCGTACACGCTGATCAGCGCACGACGGATCGGACGGATGTTCTCGGAGACAGGGGGGGTGGTGGAGCTGGCGCTCATGCCGGGATCCATACCTTTCGGTCCTCGATGCGGTGACCTTCGCGGGCCAGCCGGCCCACGACGTCGACGAGCAGCTTGCGCTCGACAGTCTTGATGCGCTCGTGCAGCGCGTCGCCGCCATCGGCGTGGTCGGCGTCGAGCACCTCGACGACGCCCTGCGCGATGATCGGCCCGGTGTCCACTCCGGCGTCGACCAGGTGGACGGTGCAGCCGGTGACCCTCACCCCGTACGCGAGCGCGTCGGTGACGCCGTGGGCACCGGGGAAGGACGGCAGCAGTGCGGGGTGGGTGTTGACGATCCGCCCCGCGAAGGCCGCGATGAACTCGGGGCCGAGGATCTTCATGAAGCCGGCCGTGACCACCAGGTCGGGCTGGTGGGCGGCGACGGAGGCGGTCAGCGCGCGGTCCCAGTCGCCCCGGTCCGCGAAGTCCTTCACCCGGTGGACGAAGGTCGGCAGGCCCGCCCGCTCGGCGCGCTCCAGGCCCGCGATCCCGTCCCGGTCCGCGCCCACGGCCACGATCACGGCGCCGTACGCCGGGTCGGCGGCGGCGTCGATCAGGGCCTGGAGGTTGGTGCCGGAGCCGGAGACCAGCACCACCAGGCGGGCCGGTCCGGGCGTACGGGGCGGGAAGAGCTGGGCGGGGGCGGCGGCCACTGCGCGATTCTCCGTAGGTCGGGCGCCGCCCGCT
This sequence comes from Kitasatospora sp. NPDC029367, assembly GCF_055569135.1. Classification (NCBI taxonomy): domain Bacteria; kingdom Bacillati; phylum Actinomycetota; class Actinomycetes; order Kitasatosporales; family Streptomycetaceae; genus Kitasatospora; species Kitasatospora sp. NPDC029367. Next base: position 90,091 of record NZ_JBVHYH010000028.1, on the reverse strand, counting down.
GGTACGTCCACCGGCGGTGGGGCCACTACGAACGGCAGGTCGAGCGAGGGGGGACACCAGGAGAACCCGCCGCGACGCGGGACCCGGGGAACCCGTGGGAGCTGCTGACCGTCACCACGATAACGGCTGGTCGGAGGGCCCCTGCACCCTCCCTCCGGCGCTACGCGCGTAGTTGAGACGGGGATCTCCTCGGGCCCTCCGTACCGGAGTTGCGGCCGACCGGCCCCGGTACGGGCAGGCCCCCGACGGGCCCTCGAACGCTTGCGGGATCATTGGGGCGGAGGAGACCGCCCCCGCGCGCGACCCTCCGCACGAGCCCCGACCGAGAAGGAACGGCTGAACCCATGAGCAGCGGCGACGACACCGACGAGCGCAACCCCTTCGCGCCGCCGCCCGCGGACGCCCCGGACCAGCCGTGGCGGCCGCGCAGCCCCTGGCCCGGCCAGGGGCCGGAAGGCGACGGCGGCCGGCCTGGCGGAGGCCCTGGCGGAGGTCCCGGCGGCGACCGCCCGCCGCACCCGCAGCAGTGGGGGCCGGGTCCCGGCGAGGGCGGGCCCGGCCGTCGCCCCCAGGGTCCGCAGCCGCCCCGGCTCGACCTGACGAACCCGGCCCACCGCAAGGCGCGCAACGCCGCGCTGGCCGGACCGTTCGCCCTGGTCTGCCTGTTCACCGGCTTCCACTGGATCGCGCTGCTGGTCGGCGTGCTCGGCATCGTCTGGGGCATCGGCGCGCTCCGGGCCGGGCGGGCCGGGCGGGCCGGGTCCACCCCGGCTCCCGCGGCGGCTCCGACCGGGGCGTACGGCCAGACCGGCCCCGTCGGTGCCCCGGCGCCGAACCCGCTCACCCCGGCCGCGCTCGCCGGGATCCTCACCGGCGCGATGACCGTCGTGGTCGCCACCTCGGTGATCGGGCTCAGCATCCACTACCGGGACTACGTGACCTGCGTGCGGGACTCCCTCACCAACGTCGGCGCCGAGAACTGCGACCGGTACGCACCGCAGTGGTACGTGGACTTCAGCGGGAACGCCGAGTAGCGGGAACGCCCGGTAACGGGAACGCCTAGCGGCCCGCCCGACCGGGGTCAGTCGGCGGGGCGCCGGGCGGACAGCCGCCGCACGAGGGCGTGGGTACCGGCGCGCAGCCGCAGTGCGCTCCGGCGCGTCCGGGTCGCGAGCCGGGCGTAGGCGCCCACAACGGACGCCGGGGCCCAGGCCCGCTCCCGGGCCCGGTCCCCGGCCGGATCCTCGGCCGGGTCGTCGTCCAGCGCTTCGGCCGGGTCCTCGACCTGCGCGGGGCCGAGCATCCGGTGCCGCACCAGCAGGGCGCCCGGCACCGCCACCAGGGCGAGCCAGCCCGCCGCCGCCAGGCCCGTCCACCACGGCACCGGTCCCAGCCGGGCCATCCGCTCGGCCGCCAGCGCCCCGCCGGACAGCCAGCCCAGCAGCGTCGCCCCGGCGCCGAGCAGCAACGCGGCCGCCAGGGCCGCCGTCGCCGTCGCCGCGGGCGGCCACGGCCCGTCCCCGCCCGACGGGGAGCGCCGGCCCGCCGCCGCCCGGCCCAGCAGGAGCGCCGGCACCAGCCCCGCCAGCAGCGGGAGCAGCAGCGCGGCCAACCGCCAGCCGCCCGGGCCCTCCTGGGGCAGCAGGGCGAACAGCGGGAACTCCGGCACCGGGCCGAGTTCCGCCCCGCCCGGCGACACCAGCGACCCGGCGCCGACCTCGAAGCCCGGGCCCAGCGCGTACGCGGCGCCCCACAGCACGGCGTTCGGCAGCAGCGCCACGGTGACCAGCAGCAGCCCGACCAGCGCGGCGGGCCCGCCGCCGAGCAGCGCCATCCCGCGCCCGCCCCCGGCCACCGCGTCCAGCACCGCCGCCACCGCCACCAGCAGCCCGCCCGCCGCGAGCAGCCCCGCCGCGGCCGCACCCGCCGCCCGGCACACCACGGGCGCGCCCCCGGTCGGCCGCCAGCCCGGCGGGAGCCGGTCGAACAGCGCCTCGGCGTCGATCCGCCCCGCGCCACCGGCCCACGGCGTCCCGGCGGCCTCGCCGGACCGTACGCCCGCCGCCGTCGCCAGTCCGGCCACCAGGCCCACCACCAGGAGGTCCGGCAGCACCCGGCTGCGGAGCAGTCCGGCGCCCGCGCTGTGCAGCGCCACCACGACCGCCACCGCGCAGTACCCCGCCCAGAGGGCCAGCGGGCCGCCCCAGCGCGAGCGCAGCCCCCGCCGCGCCGCCACCCCGGCCCCCGCCCGGTACAGCCGCACCACGGCCAGGGCCCCGAGCAGCAGCGGAGTGACCGTCAGCGGGGCGTCCGCGCCGCCGCGCAGGACCGGCGCGCCGTGCCCGAGCAGCCAGAGCGCACCCGCCAACCGGGTGGCACCGGCCGCGTCGGAGTCCGCGTACGGCGTCGCCACCCAGAGCCCGAGGACCGGCACCCCGACCACCGCGAGACCGACCAGCGCCGTCCGCACCCCCGCCAACAGGTCGGCCAGCGCCGGGCGTCCGCCCAATTCGCCGGGCACTTCCAGGAGCGGACGGCCCATCAGCTGCGTCATGCGCCTCATGGTGCCAAGGCGACTCGCCATGCTCCGTGAACCGGCAAACCGCCGCCGTGTCCCAGATTATTGTCTTATGCGCCTTTTCAGACCCTGCCCCCAAGCCGCCGTCGCCCCGGCCCGGAGCGTCTGATGACCACGCCACCCACCCGCGCCACCGATCCACTGCGGAAGCTGACCCCCCGTGAGGTCCAGGCCCTCACCCACCTGGCCGCCGGACACGGCCTCGATCACACCGCCGCCGCACTCGGCGTCACCACCGCGACCGCCCGTAGTTATCTGCACCGGGCCATGCGCAAGCTCGGCTGTCCCACCGAAGCCGCCGCGATCGCCCTGCTCAGGACCGCACCTCCGACCGGCCCGGGTCGGCGCCCCCCGGCCGCCCCCACCGGCACCGACCGCACGCGAGTGGCCCCCACTGCCCCGGGAGAACGCAGCGGCATGACCAAGACCACCCCGACCGGCGGGAAACCCGGCACCGACAGCGACCGCCACCACCGCTCCACCGGGGTCGGCACCGGCCCCGGCACCGGCCCCGGCCGGTCGACGGCGCACGGCGAGCCCGGCACCCCGGCGGCCTCCGGCCCCGGCCAGCAGACCGGCCAGCAGCAGCCCCAGCAGCAGGGCCGGCACCCGGGCCCGTCCGCCCGGTCCGGCCCCGCCCCGGGCAAGCCCGAGGCCCGGCGCCGTCGTCCCGCGGACGGCACGCGCGGCCCGCAGGGAGCCGGACGGAAGCCGGGCACCACCGCCGCGGCCGCCGCCCCGGCCGGTGCCCCCGAACCGGCCGCTCCTCCGGCGCCCGCGGCCGCTCGGCCCGCTCCCGCTCCCGCTTCCGGTCCCGCTTCCGTTTCCGCTTCCGCCCCCGGCGGGCGCGACGCCGCCGACTCCCGTGAACGGATCAGCGCGGCGCTCACCGAGGCGGGCCACGGACGGGACCTGACGGAGAGCTTCGAGGAGCTGTACGAGGCCGCGCACACCCGGCTGGTGCAGCAGGTGTTCCTGCTGACCGCCTGCCGCCACCGCGCGGTGCACTGCGTGCGGCGGGCGTTCGGGGAGGCCCGGCAGGACTGGGGCGGGGTGGTCGGATCGGGCGATCCGGAGGGCTGGGTGCGGGTGCGGGCCTGCGAGCTGGCGCTGTCGCCGTGGCGGCGCGGCGGCCCCCGGCGGGTGCACGCGTGGACGCTGCCGCACCGTCGGATCAGGGTCCGCCCGGCCGACGAGGCCCAGTCGGTGCTGCCGGACCACGACCGGCTGACCGACCGGGACAAGGCGCTGTTGAAGGCCCTGCGGCGGCTGTCCCGGCCGCAGCGGCGGGCCCTGGTGCTGCACGACGGGCTGGGGCTGCCGGCGGCGGCGGTCGCGCTGGAGGTGGAGTCGACCCAGGCAGCCGCCGAGGGGCGGGTGTGGGCGGCGCGGGCGGCGCTGGCGCAGTGGGTGCCGGAGCTGGTGGGGCCGGACCCGGCGGCGCCGGGGTTCGCGGACGGGCTGAGCAGGCTGCTGCACCGGGCGGCGGTACGGGGCTGCCCGGAGCCGCACCGGGCGCCGGTACCGGTGCTGCGGGCCCAGCACCGGCTGGGCACGGCCGCCCGGACGGGCGCGGCGGTGCTGCTGACGATGGCCGTGGGCGGGGCGACGGTGGCGACGCTCTCCGGGCTGCGTCCGGCGGCGCTGTTCCACCGGCCGGAGCAGCCCGTCCCCGCGCTCTGCGTGCCGGCCCCGACCGCGGAGGTGGAGGCGCCGGGCGTGCCGCTGCTGCCGGGCGGCGCACCGAACGGCATCACCAGCCTGTGGTGCAGTCCGACGCCGGGGCTGGCGGCGGTGGTGGCGGAGCCGCAGGCCCAGGCGGTCGCGCGCTGGGAGCTGCCGGCCGCGGCCCACGGCGTGGCCCCGCCGCCGCAGCAGGACCCGGCGGTCTGCCCGAGCTGGTCGCCGCTGCCCTGCGCCACCGGCCCGGCGCACTGACGCGCGGGCACCCCGGCGCACTGAGGCTCCGGCGCGCGGGCGAACCTGCGCGCCGGAGCCGGAACGGCGAGCGCCCCCGCCCTACGAGAGGGCGGGGGCGCTCAACGCACGGGTGACCGGGGTCAGCCCTTGGCGGCGATGATCTCGCGGGCCAGGCGGGCGGTCTCGGACGGCGTCTTGCCGACCTTGACACCGGCGGCCTCGAGGGCCTCCTTCTTCGCCTGGGCGGTGCCCGAGGAGCCCGAGACGATGGCGCCGGCGTGGCCCATGGTCTTGCCCTCGGGGGCGGTGAAGCCCGCGACGTAGCCGACGACCGGCTTGGTGACGTGCTCGGCGATGTAGGCCGCGGCACGCTCCTCGGCGTCGCCACCGATCTCACCGATCATGACGATGATCTCGGTCTCCGGGTCCTCCTGGAAGGCCTTGAGGGCGTCGATGTGGGTGGTCCCGATGACCGGGTCACCGCCGATGCCCACGGCCGAGGAGAAGCCGATGTCGCGCAGCTCGTACATGAGCTGGTAGGTCAGGGTGCCCGACTTCGAGACCAGGCCGATCTTGCCGGAGGTGGTGATGTCGGCCGGGATGATGCCGGCGTTCGACTGTCCGGGGCTGATCAGGCCGGGGCAGTTCGGGCCGATGATCCGGGTCTTGTTGCCCTTCGAACCGGCGTACGCCCAGAAGGCGGCGGTGTCGTGCACCGGAACGCCCTCGGTGATGACGACGGCCAGGCCGATCTCGGCGTCGATGGCCTCGATGACGGCGGCCTTGGTGAAGGCCGGCGGCACGAAGAGCACGGAGACGTCGGCGCCGGTCTCCTTCATGGCCTCGGCGACGGAGCCGAAGACCGGGATCTCGGTGCCGTCGACGTCGACCGTGGTGCCGGCCTTGCGCGGGTTGACACCGCCGACGATCTGGGTGCCGGAGGCGAGCATGCGGCGGGTGTGCTTCATGCCCTCGGCGCCGGTCATGCCCTGGACGATGACCTTGCTGTCCTTGGTAAGGAAGATAGCCATGGTGTTGAGTCCCTTCCTTACTTGTTGGCCAGCTCGGCGGCGCGGTCAGCGGCGCCGTCCATGGTGTCCACGCGCTGGACCAGCGGGTGGTTGGCGTCGTCGAGGATCTTGCGACCCAGCTCCGCGTTGTTGCCGTCCAGGCGGACGACCAGCGGCTTGGTGACGTTCTCGCCCTTGCTCTCCAGGAGCGCGAGGGCCTGCACGATGCCGTTGGCGACCGCGTCACAGGCGGTGATGCCGCCGAAGACGTTGACGAAGACCGACTTGACGTCGGGGTCGCCCAGGATGATCTCCAGGCCGTTCGCCATGACCTCGGCGGAGGCGCCGCCACCGATGTCCAGGAAGTTGGCGGGCTTGACGCCGCCGTGCTTCTCACCGGCGTAGGCGACCACGTCGAGGGTGCTCATGACGAGGCCCGCGCCGTTGCCGATGATGCCGACCTGGCCGTCGAGCTTGACGTAGTTCAGGCCCTTGGCCTTGGCGGCCGCCTCGAGCGGGTTGGCCGCGGCCTTGTCCTCGAGCGCCTCGTGCTCGGGCTGACGGAACTCGGCGTTCTCGTCCAGGGAGACCTTGCCGTCGAGCGCGATGATCTTGCCCTCACCGGACTTGATCAGCGGGTTGACCTCGACGAGGAGGGCGTCCTCCTTGATGAAGACGGTCCACAGCTTCTGCAGGACCTCGGCGACCTGGTCGGCGACCTCGGCCGGGAACTTCGCCGCGGCGACGATCTCGGCGGCCTTCTCCGGGGTGCAGCCCTCGTTGGCGTCGACCGGGATCTTGGCGAGCGCGTCGGGGTTCTGCTCGGCGACGACCTCGATCTCCACGCCGCCCTCGACGCTGGCCATGGCCAGGAAGGTGCGGTTGGTGCGGTCCAGCAGGAACGAGACGTAGTACTCGTCCTTGATGTCCGCGGTCTGGGCCAGCATCACCTTGTGAACGGTGTGGCCCTTGATGTCCATGCCGAGGATCTGCTCGGCCTTGGCGACGGCGTCCGCCGGGTCGGCGGCGAGCTTCACGCCACCGGCCTTGCCTCGGCCACCCACCTTCACCTGAGCCTTGACGACGGCGCGGCCGCCGAAGCGCTCCGCGATGGCGGCAGCGTCTGCGGCGGTCTCGATGACATCGCCGTCAAGCACGGGCACACCGTGCTTGGCGAAGAGGTCCCTCGCCTGGTACTCGAACAGGTCCACGTGTTTGTCCTTGTTCGTGGTCGCGGATTGTGTCTCTACGAGCGTGCCACGGCAGGATCTTCGCTGCGGGTCGTCGAAGCGGTGCGGGTACGCAGAGGTACGGCCTTGCGGCCCACACAGCCACGGGCGCACACGTCAATCAACACGCGCGTCACGTCCGTCTGGCAGGTTATCCCCGTGGGACGGGACTGTTCCGCCCGGGGCCTGTCCGTCATGGGTGAGAACCGTCACAGATCGGCCCACGGCCGTCGGCGGCACCTGCGGTCCACCGATCGAGCGATTCACACGTTCGAGTGAAGTCGTCGCGGCCCCGGTCCTGGCTCCCGGTCCTGGCTTCCGGTGTCAGCTCTCGGTCAGGGCTCACGGCCGGGGCTCACGATCGGTCGCTTCTCGATCGCCGCCGCCATGATCTCGGGGAAGGCGTCCGGGGTGCAGGCGAAGGCCGGGGCGCCGAGCGCGGCCAGGGCGGCGGCGTGGGCGTGGTCGTACGCGGGGGCGCCCTCGTCGGAGAGCGCGAGCAGCGCGACGAACTGGACGCCCGCCGCCTTCATCGCGGCGACCCGCCGCAGCATGCCGTCCCGGATGCCGCCCTCGTACAGGTCGCTGACCAGCACCACGACGGTCTCCGACGGCCGGGTGATCCTCGACTGGCAGTAGGCGAGCGCCCGGTTGATGTCGGTGCCGCCGCCGAGCCGGGTGGCGAACAGGACGTCCACCGGGTCGGTCAGCTGCTCGGTGAGGTCGACCACCGAGGTGTCGAAGACGACCAGCCGGGTGTCCAGGCTGCGCATCGAGGCGAGCACCGCGCCGAACACCGCGGCGTGGACGACGGACGGCGCCATCGAGCCGGACTGGTCGACGCAGAGGATGACGTCCTTCCGCACCGCCCGCCGGGCACGGGCGTACCCGACCAGCCGCGCGGGCACCACGGTGCCGTACTCGGGCAGGTAGTTCCCGAGGTTGGCCCGGATCGTCCGGTCCCAGTCGATGTCCCGGTGGCGCGGCCGGCTCACCCGGGCGCTGCGGTCCAGGGCGCCGCCCACGGTGGCCCTGGTCCGGTCGGCCAGTCGGCGCTCCAGCTCGGCGACCACCTTGCCGACCACGGCCCGGGCCGACTCCCGGGTGGTCTCGGGCAGCGCGTGCTTGAGCGACAGCAGGGTGCCGACCAGGTGCACGTCCGGCTCGACGGCCGCCAGCATCTCCGGCTCCAGCAGCAGCCGGTCCAGGCCGAGCCGGGTGATCGCGTCCTGTTGCATCAGCTGGACGACGGTGGACGGGAAGTACTCCCGGATGTCGCCCAGCCAGCGGGCCACCTGCGGGGCCGAACCGCCCAGCCCGGCGCTGCGGCGGCCGCCCCGGGGCGCCCTGCCGCCCTCCTGCGGCGCGCCCCGGTAGAGCGCGGCGAGGGCGCCGTCCATCGCGGCGTCCCGGCCGCGCAGGGTGCAGCCGGTGCCGTCGGCCTCGCCGCCGAGCACCAGGCGCCAGCGGCGCAGCCGTTCGTCGGTCGGGGTCGCTGCCATCGGGTCCTCCTCGGTACGGCGGGCGGGTCGGGGGTGGCGGCCGGGGTCAGGTGTTGCGGCCGGTGGGCTGGCGGGGGATCCGCGGGCGGACGCCGAGCAGTACGGCGAGCACCGGGAGGGCCGCGTCGGCGCGGTCCGGGTCGAGCGCCCGGGCCGACTCGGGCGCCGCCGGGGCGGCGTCCAGCGGACCGGCCGCGACCCGGCCGCCGATGGTGGTGCGCACGCCCGCCTCCAGCCCGGCGAAGGTGCGCCGCAGCAGTGGCAGGACATCGGTGAACACCTCGGCGCCGACCCCGCCGAGCCGCTCGTCCAGCAGGGCGAGCAGCCGGGGGTCGTGCAGCAGCAGGGCGCCGCCGCCGGTGAGGAAGCCCTCGACCCAACCGGCCGCGTCGGCCGGGGCGTTGGCCGTCGACAGCACCAGCCGGAGCCGTCGGCCGACCTCCTCGGAGTCCAGCCGGCCGTCGTCCAGCAGCAGCCGGACGGCGCGGCCGCGCAGTAGGCCGGGGACGCCGGTGGCCGGGGGGCCGACGGGCTCGCGGCGAGCCAGCGAGCGCAGGGCGGCGGCCCAGCGGTCGGGCAGGCCCTCGGTGCCCGCGGCCTCACCGGCTTCACCGGTGTCCCCGGCCTCACCGGCCTCACCAACCTGCTGCGCGGCCGCGTCCGGTCCGAGCAGGGCGATCGCGCCGTGCACCTCGTCGATCCGGGCCCGCATCGCCGCCGCGCCGTCCGCGTCCAGACCGACACAGGCGGGTGGCAGCCCGACGCAGACCCGCTCGGCCAGCCCGGCCGCGGCCCCGGCCAGCGCCCCGTGGTCGGTGCCGCGCACGTCGCCGTAGCGCAGCGCCCGGACCAGCGCGGGCAGCGCGCCCGCCAGGTGCGCGACGTCGGTGTCCAGGGCCGCGCAGTCCGCCAGCACCCGCATCACCGCGGGCAGCGCACCGGACAGCCCGGCCAGCAGGCAGGTCTCCACCAGGCCGGTCAGCTCGGCGAGTTCGACGGCGGCCCGGGCGGTGCCGACCGCCTTGCCGACGGCGGCCTCCTCCACCGTGGTGCCCCACTGGGCGGACTCGGCGATCCGGACCGCGAACTCCGGCTGCCAGCACAGCCGCCAGCTCTCCCGGAAGGTGCCGGTGGAGTTGACCGAGGACCGCGCCGGCACACCCCACTCGACGCCCAGCAGCCGCAGCCGGTGCAGCAGCCGGGAGCGGGCCGCGTCGGTGTCCTTGCGCAGGTCCAGGTCGAGGTCCCGGGGCGCGGCCTCCGGCCTGAGCCGCAGCGAGCGCTGCAGCCGGGCCAGGTCGCGCTGCAGCGGCACCGCCGGCGCGACGTCCGGCACCTCGCCGAGCGCGTCACCGACCACCAGGCGGTCCCGGACGAGTTCCAGGGCGACGTCCGAACCCTCGCAGAGCACCGCGCGGACGGCGTCCAGGGTCTCGGTCAGCCCGGCGAGCGGGCGGCCGCGCAGCACCGCGAGGGTCTCGGCGAGCCGGACCGCCTCGATCACGTGGGCGGAGGAGACCGGGTGGTCCTCGGCGCGCAGCAGCTCGGCGGCCCGGGTGAGCCAGCGCGGCACCGGGTCCCCCTCGGTGCTGAATAGGTGGTGGTACCAGCCGGGCGACTGGACGCCCGCGCCGTAGCCGGCGGCCTGGGAGAGCCTGCGGTGCGTCCACGGGATCCAGGTGATGTCGGCCCGCACCTTCTTCGGCAGCCCGGCGAGCAGCGCCCGGTCGTGCGCCACGGTGGGCATGGCCGCCAGCGCGGGCACGTGGAAGGCGCCGCAGACCACGGCGATCCGGCGGTGCCCGGCCCGCCGGGCGGCCCGGATCCGCTGGCGCATGTGGGCCTCGCGCAGTTCGTCCCGGCGGGACTCGCCGAGGCCCTCGGCGCGCAGCGCGGCCATCGCCTCGGCGACGGCGGCGAACGGTGCCAGCGCGTCCGTGCCGGGGGCGCGGTGCTCGACCACGTCCTCCCACCAGCGCTCCGGGTCGTCGTGGCCGGCGGCCTCGGCGAGCAGCGCCAGCGGGTCCGCGGGCCGCTCCTCGGCGGCCTCCCCGGCTTGGTCGTCGGCCCGGTCCCAGGCCTGCTCCCCCGCGGCCGGCGCGAAGGCGTACCCGGCGGGCAGGTCGATGAAGTGGACCGGCAGGTCGTGGTCCACCGCGTACCGGACCGCCACCCACTCCGGGGAGAACTCGGCGTACGGCCAGAACGCGGCCCGGGACGGGTCGTCCACCGCGTGGGCGAGCAGGGCGACCGGCGGCACCAGGTCCTTCCCGGCCGCCAGGTGGACGACGGCGTCGGCCTCCGCCGGGCCCTCGATCAGCACCGCGTCCGGCCGCCACTGCGCCAGCGCGGCCGCCACCGCCCGGGCCGAGCCGGGGCCGTGGTGCCGGATACCCAGCAGGGCGACCTCCGAGGTCACGCCGTCACCTCGCGGGCCGCACGGTAGAAGTCCTTCCAGCCGTCGCGCTCGCGCACCACCCCTTCGACGTACTCGCGCCACACCGCCCGGTCCGCCACCGGGTCGCGGACGACCGCGCCGAGGATGCCGGCCGTCACGTCCCCGGCACGCAGCACGCCGTCGCCGAAGTGGGTGGCCAGAGCGAGGCCGTTGGTCAGCACCGAGATCGCCTCGGCAGTGGAGAGGGTTCCGCTCGGGCTCTTGACCTTCGTCCGGCCGTCCACGGTGAGCCCGGCCCTCAGCTCCCGGAAGACCGTCACCACGCGCCTGATCTCCTCGGCGCCGCCGGGCAGTTCGGGCAGGTCGAGGGAGCGGCCGAGCTGGTTGACCCGGCGGGTGACGATGTCGACCTCCTCGTCCAGCGAGCCGGGCAGGGGCAGCACCACGGTGTTGAAGCGGCGGCGCAGCGCGCTGGACAGCTCGTTGACGCCGCGGTCCCGGTCGTTGGCGGTGGCGATCACGTTGAAGCCGCGCACGGCCTGCGTCTCGCCGCCCAACTCCGGTACCGGCAGGGTCTTCTCGGACAGGACGGTGATCAGGCTGTCCTGCACGTCGGCCGGGATGCGGGTGAGCTCCTCGATCCGGGCGAGCTTGCCGTCCGCCATCGCCCGCATCAGCGGCGAGGGCACCAGGGCGTCCCGGCTGGGGCCGTGGGCGAGCAGCCGGGCGTAGTTCCAGCCGTACCGGACGGCCTCCTCGGGGGTGCCCGCGGTGCCCTGCACCAGCAGCGTGGAGTCGCCGCTGATCGCGGCGGCCAGGTGCTCGGACACCCAGGTCTTCGCGGTGCCGGGCACGCCGAGCAGCAGCAGCGCGCGGTCCGTCGCCAGGGTGGTGACGGCGACCTCGACGATCCGGCGCGGGCCGATGTACTTGGGGGTGATCCGGGTGCCGTCCGGCAGCTCGCCGCCGAGCAGGTACGTCGCCACGGCCCACGGCGAGAGCTTCCAGCGCTCGGGGCGCGGACGGTCGTCCTGCGCGGCCAGCGCGGCCAGTTCACCGGCGAACGCGTCCTCGGCGTGCTGCCGCAGAACGTCGGTCATGGGGGCTCCTTGAGGTCGGCCGCCGGGTACGCGGGTGCCCCGGTGGTGGGGTGAACGGGGGGAGCCAGGTCGGCGTCCCGGCCTGTGGGAACCACCTTGCAACGCGGCACTGACAACCGCCGGACGGGCGCCGGACAACCGCCGGACGGGGACCGGACGGACAGTCAGCCGCTGTCAGTGCCCCCGCCTACCGTCGGTCGCATGGAGGAACGCTGGAGCACCGAACACGTCCTGTCGCTGGCCCCTGACGCCGCGTCGCGGAAGGCGGCGGGCCGGCTGTCCGCGCCCGCGCCCTGGTCCGGCACGGGCACCGACGGCGCCGTCCTCTGGGGCGAGTGCCGGGGCAGCGGCCGTACGCCGTACCGCACCGTGATCGAACTCGCCACGCCCGCCTACCGGTGCAGCTGCCCCAGCCGGAAGTTCCCGTGCAAGCACGCGCTCGGACTCCTCCTGTTGTGGAGCGGCACCCCCGAGGCCGTCCCGGTCGGCGAGCCCGCCGACTGGGCCGCCGAATGGCTCGGGGCCCGGCAGGAACGGGCCGAGAAGCGCGCGAGCGCCCCGGCCGACCAGGAGGCCGCCCGCCGCCGGGCCGAGCGGCGCGGCGCCCGGGTCGCGGCCGGCGCGGCCGAACTGCGGCTGCGGCTGGCCGACCGGATCCGGCACGGCCTGGCCGACCACTCCACGGCCGGCCCCTGGGAGGAGGTCGCGGCCCGGATGGTCGACGCCCAGGCCTCCGGACTCGCCACCCGGGTACGGGAGTTGGACACCCTGCCGGAGGACCGGCTGCTGGAGGAGTACGCGATGCTGCACCTGCTGGCCACCGCCGCCACCCGGCTCGACGAGCTGCCGACCGACCTGGCCGCCACCGTCCGCGCCCGGGTCGGCTACACCCTGGACACCGCCGAGGTGCTCGCCGGCCCGACCGTACGGGACCGCTGGCTGGTGCTCGGCAGCCGCACCGCGCCGATGGAAGGGGCGACCGACGAGCGGCTCACCACCCGCCGGGTCTGGCTGCGCGGCGCCAAGACCGGCCGCCCCGCCCTGCTGCTCGCCTTCGGCCGCCCCGGCCAGGCCCCCGACCTCGCCCTGCCCACCGGCCACCTGCTGGAGGCCGAACTCGCCTACCACCCCGGCGCCCGCCCGCTGCGCGCCGTGCTCGGCACCCGCTACGGCGCCCCCGGGCCCGGCCCGGCCGAGGCGCCCGCCGGGCTCACCGTCGCCGAGGCGGTCGCCGGGTACGGCACGGCGGTGGCCGACGACCCGTGGCTGGACAGCTGGCCGACCGTGCTCGCCGGGGTCGTCCCGGTCCGCGCCCCGGACGGCTGGCACCTGACGGACGGCCACCACACCGTCCCGGTCCGCCCCTCGGCCGTGCCCGAGGCCGCCCTGTGGCGGCTGGCCGCGGTCTCCACCGGCCGCCCGCTGACGGTCTTCGGCGAGTACGGCCACCAGGGTTTCGCCCCGGTCACCGCCTGGAGCGCCGAGCACCGCCCGGTCGGCCTCACCTCCGCCTAGGGGCGTGTCCTGTGGATCAGGCCAGGCCCAGGGCCGATGGAGAACCCGACGTCTCAGGAGAACCGACGATGACCCTCACCCAGGACCCGTGGGAGCCGCTGCGGACCAGCGCCCTGCTCGGCACCGACCGGCGCCCGCTCCCGCCCACCGCCCTGCCGCTCGCCGACGCCGTGGACCCCTCCGACCCGGCGACCGCCCTGCTGGAGCTGGCCGCGCTGGCCACCGTCCGCCGCCGGGCCGGCGCCCTGCCGGTACCGGCCACCGAGCCGCCCGGGCCGCCCGCTCCCGAGGACCCCCGACCCGAACTGCCCGAGGCCGCCGCCCGCCGGCTGGCCGTCCTGCTCGGCGGGCGTACCGGCGGCACCGGCGGCGGCACCCTGGCCAACCTCGCCGAGCTGCTGCCGCAGTGGCTCGCCACCGCCCGGGCCGAGGGCCTGCGGCCGCCCGCCGCGCTGATACCCGGGCTGCTCGACGCCGCCCGGGCGCGCAGCGAACTGCGCTCCGACGCCGTGGCGCTGGCCGGTCCGCTGGGCCGCTGGCTGGCCGCGCAGAACCCGGACTGGCGGTTCGTGCTGCGCACCACCGCCGCCGGCCCGACCCGGGGGCCGAACGACCCGGACGACCCGGACACCCCGGCCGGCCCGGACGACCACCGGCTGTGGCACGAAGGCCTGTTCGCCGAGCGGGTCACCCATCTGACCATGCTGCGCCGCCGCGACCCGGCCGCCGGGCTGGAGCTGCTGCGCAGCACCTGGCCCACCGAGCGCGCCGAGGACCGGCTGCTCTTCCTGGACGCCCTCCAGGACGGCCTCTCCCCCGCCGACGAGCCCTTCCTGGAGGCCGCCCTGGGCGACCGCAGCAAGAACGTCCGCGCCACCGCCGCCGAACTGCTCTCCACCCTGCCCGACTCGGCGCTCGCCCGGCGGATGGCCGAGCGGGCCCGGGCCGCCGTCCGGCTCGCCGACACCGGCACCCACCTGCTGGTCACCCCGCCCGCCGAGTGCGACGAGCGGATGCAGCGCGACGGCATCGCCCCCAAGTCGCCCACCGGACGCGGCGAACGGGCCTGGTGGTTCGGCGAGGTGGTGGCCGCCGCTCCGCTGTCGGTCTGGTCGGCCGACACCGGCCTGACGCCCGAGCAGCTGCTCGGGCTGCGGGTCGGCGACAGCGTGGACGAGACCAGCAGCAGCTGGGCCGACGACCTGCGGGAGGCCTGGGCGCGCGCCGCCGTGCGCCAGCACGACGCCGACTGGGCCCGGGCCCTGCTCGGCCCGGCCCCCGCCCCGCCGGCCCGGGGCGCCGGGCGGGCCCGGGGCGCGCGGGTCACCGGCGCCCCGGCGAAGCTGCTGGCCGTGCTCCCGCCCGAGGAGCGGGCCGCCTGGACGGCCGCCTTCATCGAGGTGCACGGCCTGGCCGAGGCCTTCCAGCTGCTCGGGGCGTGCGCCACCCCGTGGACGCCGCCGCTGTCCACCGCCGTGGTGACGGCGCTGGCCCGGGCCGCCGCCTCCGGCGCGTACCCGTGGAGCCACAGCGGGGTGCTCGGGATGACGGAGCGCGCGCTCGCCCCCGGGACGGCCGCCGCGGTGGAGGAGCTGGCCGCCGGGGCCTCGCCCGACTCCGCCTGGTCGGAGACCTTCGCCCGGCTGGCCGGGACCCTGCGCTTCCGGGCGGCGATGCTCGACGAGCTGACGGTTCACGCCGGTTGACGCACCGTCGGGCCGGGCAGCCGGTACGGCGGGTGGGCGGGTACGGCCGGGCGGGCAGCGCGGCCGTACCGGAGCACGCCCCGGGAACGCCCGAGCGGGCCGGTCCAGAACGGACCGGCCCGCTCGGCGGAGCCCAGCCGACAAGGCCCAGCCGGCGGAGCCCAGCAAACAAGGCCCAACCGGCGAAGCTCAGCCGGCGGTCCGCAGGTTGGCCTCGACCCAGGCGACCACGTCCCGGGTGGGCGTGCCCGGGGTGAAGATGTCGGCGACGCCCATCGCCTTGAGCTCGGCGATGTCCTCGTCCGGGATGATCCCGCCGCAGAAGACCTTGATGTCCTCGGCGTCGCGCTCCTTCAACAGCTGCAGCACCTTGGCGCACAGGGTCATGTGGGCGCCGGAGAGGATCGACAGCCCGATGCCGTCCGCGTCCTCCTGGATCGCGGTGTCGACCACCTGCTCGGGGGTCTGGTGCAGCCCGGTGTAGATGACCTCCATACCGGCGTCGCGCAGGGCGCGCGCGATGACCTTGGCGCCACGGTCGTGACCGTCGAGCCCCGGCTTGGCGACCACCACACGGATCGGCCCCGACACACTCATCACTGCCTCCTGGACCTCGTCGTCCATCATCCGACCGGGCTTCGTGGGCCCTCGGTGCGGTTGACGCGGTTAACGCTCGATAACCAACCAACCTGAGGGGAGATTAGCGTCACCCGCCCCGGTTGGCCGAGCCACCTCCCAAGAGGAGGGCAAAGTCACAGCGCCGGGCCTTGCTACCAGCGGGTACGCCCGTCGACGGTCCCCCCGGACACCGCGCGGACCCCCGTGCGCCCCCTTGACAACCGGCGGTTTTTCCGGGGTGTCGACGTGGGACTACAGTCACGCCTGTTTACCTCGCCCGACGACGTGACCGAGGCCCACCGAGGAGGCAGCCCCCGATGGCTCCCGAAGCAGCCGCCCGCCCCACCCGTGCGGAGCTGCGCCTCGCCGCCCGCGAGCAGTCCCGCGTACAGCGCCGCGGCGCCGCCAGGGCGGCCACCCGGGCCGCGCTGTTCCGGGTCGCGGTGCCCTCGGTGGCCGCGCTCGGGGTCGCCGGGGCGGCGGGCGCGGCGGTGGTCCAGGAGCGGGCCGACCGGGTGCCGGCACAGGCCTCGGCGGCCGACGCCAGCACCGGCCCGGCCACACCGCAGGCCGCACCGCAGGCGCTCGTCCACACCGACCAGACCCAGACCTCGCGCGGCGACGCCCGCCAGCCGCTGACCGGCGCCCAGCCCGGCGACGGCACGCCCACCGCCACCCCGACCGCCCAGCCGACCCCCGAACCGGTCAAGCCCAAGGTGGTCATGCCGGTCGCCCGGCACGGCCTGGGCGAGCTGTTCGGCGCCTCCGGCGAGCACTGGGCCAGGCGGCACACCGGCATCGACTTCCCGGTGGACGGCGGCTCCGAGGTGTACGCCGTCACCGACGGGACGGTCCGGACGCAGTGGAACCCGTTCTACGGCTACATGTCGATGTTGAAGATGCCGGACGGCACCGAGGCCTGGTACTGCCACCTGCGCAGCTACAAGGTCCGCAAGGGGCCGGTGAAGCAGGGCGACGTGATCGCCTTCGTCGGCAGCAGCGGCAACAGCACCGGGCCGCACCTGCACTTCGAGATCAGGCCGAAGGACAGCGGGCCGATCGACCCGCTGCCCTGGTTCCTCTCGAACGGCCTGGACCCGAGGTAGCGCCCAGGCCGCACCCGGGACGCCGGGCGCCGGGGACGCCCTACAGCTTCTCGACCGGCGCGTAGCGCAGCACCAGCCGCTTGCGACCGCCCGAGCCGAAGTCCACCTCGGCCTGCGCGTTGTCGCCGGCGCCCGCCACGCCCACCACGGTGCCCAGCCCGAAGGTGTCGTGGCTGACCCGGTCGCCGACCGCGAGCGAGGCGACCTCGCGCTCCACGACCTTGCCGCCGCGCCGCACCGACTGCCCCCAACCCGCCTTCGGCGCGGCCGAACCGGACGACGAGGACCGCGAACTCCCGCCCCCGGACGAGGACTTGCCCCAGGACGAGCCCGAGGAGAAGCCGCGCTGGACCGGCGCCTGCGCCGCCCCCGTCCGCTTCCACTCGACCAGCGCCTCCGGGATCTCCTCCAGGAACCGCGAGGCCGGGTTGTAGGCCGGCTGCCCCCAGGCGCTGCGCAGCACCGAGCGGGTCAGGTAGAGCCGCTCGCGGGCCCGGGTGAGGCCGACGTACGCGAGCCGGCGCTCCTCCTCCAGCTCCTTGACCTGGTTGAGCGCCCGCATGTGCGGGAAGATCCCGTCCTCCATGCCGGTCAGGAAGACGACCGGGAACTCCAGGCCCTTGGCGGTGTGCAGGGTCATCATCGTGATGACGCCCTGCCCCTCCTCGTCCTCGTCCGGACTTCCTTCTTCTGTCCCGTACTGCTTCGCATCCGGGAGCTGATCCGAGTCGGCCACCAGCGCGACCCGCTCCAGGAAGTCGGCCAGCGAGCCGACCGGCGGCGCGCCGTCCTCCCCGGCGTCCGGCCGCTCGCCCGGGTCCTGCTCGTACTCCAGCGCCACCGACGCGAGTTCCTGGAGGTTCTCCACCCGGGTCTCGTCCTGCGGGTCGGTGGAGGCCTGGAGCTCGGCCAGGTAGCCGGTCTCCTCCAGGACGGCCTCCAGCACCGCCGCCGGGCCCGCGCCCGACTCGACGACCTGGCGCAGCCCGGCCATCAGGACGTTGAACTTCTTGACGGCGTTGGCCGAGCGCGCGGCCATCCCGTACGCCTCGTCGACCCGCACCAGCGCCTGGGCGAAGGAGATCCGCTCCCGGGCGGCCAGCGCGTCGATCATCGCCTCGGCCCGCTCGCCGATGCCGCGCTTGGGCACGTTGAGGATCCGGCGCAGCGGCACGGTGTCCTCCGGGTTGGAGAGCACCCGCAGGTAGGCCAGGACGTCCCGGACCTCCTTGCGCTCGTAGAAGCGCACCCCGCCGACCACCTTGTACGGCAGGCCGACCCGGATGAACACCTCCTCGAACACCCGGGACTGGGCGTTGGTGCGGTAGAAGATCGCGACGTCGCCGGGCTTGGCCTCGCCCTTGTCGGTGAGCCGGTCGATCTCGTCGGCGATGAACTGGGCCTCGCCGTGCTCGTCGTCCGCGACGTAGCCGACCACCTTCTCGCCGTGGTCCCCGGCCGTCCAGAGCTTCTTCTCGCGCCGGTTGGCGTTGCGCTCGATGACGGCGTTGGCGGCGCTCAGGATGGTCTGGGTGGAGCGGTAGTTCTGCTCCAGCAGGATCGTGGTCGCGTTCGGGTAGTCCTCCTCGAACTGGAGGATGTTGCGGATGGTCGCGCCGCGGAAGGCGTAGATCGACTGGTCCGCGTCACCGACCACGCACAGCTCGGCGGGCGGCACCTCGGCGAGGTGCGCGGCGGCCGGGTTCACGAACTCGCCGTCCACGGTGCGCTTGGGCGCGGCCGCGACGGAGCCCCCGCTCAGCTCGCGGACCAGCATGTACTGGGCGTGGTTGGTGTCCTGGTACTCGTCGACCAGGATGTGCCGGAACCGGCGGCGGTAGTGCTCGGCGACGTCCGGGAAGGCCTGCAGCAGGTTCACCGTCGTCATGATGATGTCGTCGAAGTCGAGCGCGTTGGCCTCGCGCAGCCGCCGCTGGTAGAGCGCGTACGCCTCGGCGAGCTTCTTCTCCATCGGGTTGGCGGCCTGGTCGGCGAAGGTCTCCTCGTCGATCAGCTCGTTCTTGAGGTTGCTGACCTTCGCCGTGAAGGACTTCGGCGGGAACTGCTTCGGGTCCAGGTCGAGGTCGCGGCAGACCAGCGACATCAGCCGCTGGGAGTCGGCCGAGTCGTAGATCGAGAAGCTGGAGGTGAAGCCCAGCACCTTGGACTCGCGGCGCAGGATCCGCACGCAGGCGCTGTGGAAGGTGGACACCCACATCGCCCGGGCGCGCGGGCCGACCAGCGCCTCGACGCGCTCGCGCATCTCGCCCGCGGCCTTGTTGGTGAAGGTGATCGCCAGGATCTCGCCCGGCTGCACCCCGCGGGCGCCCAGCAGGTGGGCGATCCGGTGGGTCAGCACCCGGGTCTTGCCGGAACCGGCGCCGGCCACGATCAGCAGCGGCGAGCCGGCGTGCAGCACGGCCTCGCGCTGGGGGTCGTTCATCCCCTCCAGCAGCTGCGCCGGGTCGACCACCGTCCGCGCGGCGCCGTTGCGGTACCAGGCGTCCCGCTCGGCCTCGGCGGCGTGGTCGGTGTGGAAGAGCCCGTCCGGGATCGCCTCCTCGTACGCGTCGTACGGGACTTGGTCCTCGTACGGCGGGGGCTCCTCGTCGGCGGCGACGGGCACGGCGGGCTGCTTCGACCCGGCGGCGGGTGCCTCGAAACCGGGGAGCGGGAGGTCGTCAAAGAGGCTACTCATGGCACTCCGAGTCTATGGCCACCCACCGACAAGCCCGCCCGGCCGAGGGAATCCGGCCGGACGGGCTCGACGAGGACGCGGGGCTCAGACCAGGCGGCGGGCGGTGGCCCAGCGGGTCAGCTCGTGGCGGTTGCTGAGCTGGAGCTTGCGCAGCACGGCGGAGACGTGGCTCTCGACGGTCTTCACCGAGATGAAGAGCTGCTTGGCGATCTCCTTGTAGGCGTAGCCGCGGGCGATCAGCCGCAGCACCTCGCGCTCACGCTGGGTGAGCCGGTCCAGGTCCTCGTCCACCGGCGGGGTGTCGGTGGCGGCGAAGGCGTCCAGGACGAAGCCGGCCAGCCGGGGCGAGAAGACCGCGTCGCCGTCGGCGATCCGGAAGATCGCGTCGACCAGGTCGGTGCCGGTGATGGTCTTGGTGACGTAGCCGCGGGCACCGCCGCGGATCACGCCGATGACGTCCTCGGCGGCGTCCGAGACGGAGAGCGCCAGGAACTTCACTCCCCCCTGCTCGCCCATCACGCCGGCCGAGCGGCGCAGCACCTCGACGCCGCCGCCGCCGGGCAGGTGGACGTCGAGCAGTACGACGTCCGGCCTGGTCTCGGCGACCACCCGGACCGCCGAGTCCACGTCGTCGGCCTCGCCCACCACGTCGATCCCGGTCACGTCGGTGCGGCCGATCTCGGCCCTGACCCCCGTCCGGAACATCCGGTGGTCGTCCACCAGTACGACCCTGGCCGTGCGCCCCGGCTCTGCCTCAGTCATTCGTTCTCTCCATCTCCAGCTCGACCTCGGTGCCGCCGCCCGCCGCCGGCCGCACCCGCGCGGTGCCGCCGTTGCGCTTCATCCGGCCGATGATCGACTCCCGTACGCCCATCCGGTCCTCGGGCACCGTGTCGGGATCGAAGCCGGGGCCGTGGTCGCGAACGAACACCGACACCGTCCTCCCCTCCACCTCGGCGTAGACCTGGACCGGTCCCCCGCCACCGTACTTGGCCGCGTTGACGGTCGCCTCCCTCGCGGCCTGCATCTGTGCCGCGATCCGCTCGTCCATCGGGCAGTCGCCGACGATGACCAGCTCGACCGGGACGCCGTGCCGGTCCTCGACCTCGGCGACGGCGGCGCGCAGGGACTCCGCCATGGTGTCCGGCGCGGCCTCGGCGGCGGCCTCCGGGCGGTACAGCCACAGCCGCAGCTCGCGCTCCTGGGAGCGGGCCAGCCGGAGCACCTCCTTGGGGTCCTCGGCCCGGCGCTGGATCAGGGTGAGGGTGTGCAGCACCGAGTCGTGGATGTGCGCGGCGATCTCGGCGCGCTCCTGGGCCCGGATGCGGGCGGTGCGCTCGGCGCCGAGGTCCTGCCACAGCCGCAGGCCGTACGGGCCGAGCAGCACCAGCACGCCGGCCAGCACCGCGAGCGAGGCCTCGATCACCGAGCCGAGGGTGGAGCCGCTGCCCTGCATGGCGAGCAGCGCGATGGTGCCGACCACCGCGAGCAGCACGCCCGCGCCGACCCGGGTGTAGGCGCTGCGGCGCTTCTCGCCCTCCTCGATGCCGAACCAGCGCTGCCAGCGCGAGTCGTCGGCCTGCCGCCAGACCAGCGCGACGCCGACGCCGATCGCCAGCAGCGGCCAGGTGTACGGCTTGGCGGTCTGCCAGCCGAGCACGTTCAGCAGCGCGATCAGGCCGATCACGACCATGACCAGGGCGGCGAGCTGGCCGATGCCGCCCTGCCCGGTCCGGCCACCGGGCCGGGCGCCGGCCCCGCCCTCGCCCTCGCCCTCCACGGCGGTGCCGGCGACCGGCTCGCCCTGGAGCGCGTGCTGGAGCAGCTCGCGCAGCCGGCCGACCCAACCGCCGCCGCCCGACTTGGTCAGCGGGGTGCCCGGCCGCAGCCAGGGCGAGGTCGGGACGTAGACGCCGTTGACGTTCACCCAGTGGGTGCCGCCGCGCTGCGAGGGCTCGCCGATGCCGATCGGCACCACGAACCAGAACGCCGCGTACAGCAGCGCGCCGATCCCCTGCGCGAAGAACAGCAGCACGAAGGCCAGCCGGACCCAGCGGACCGGCAGCCCGAGGTGCACCGCCAGGCCGTGCGCCACGCCGCCCAGCATCCGCCCCTGCGGGCTGCGGTACAGCCGGCGGTAGGGCGGCCGACCGCCGGCGGGCGCGTTCGGGTCGGCGCCGGCCGACGCCGCGGCGTCGGAGGCGAGGGGGCGGGGATCGGTACCGGGTGCTGCCACGTCACCGATGGTTCCACGCGGGCGCCTCCGGGCGCATCAGGGTGTGTCCCCCAGCCTTATCAGGGACAAGTCAGGGTACGGGCAGGGCCGTACCCGGTTGGGTCCGCCCACCCGCTGCCGGAAGGATGGTGCCCATGACCGAGGACCACATCCAGGAGGCCGGGCCCACCGCCCCGCCGGAACCGGAGCGCCCGCCGCTCACCAGGACCGAGCACCACCGCGTGGTGGCCGGCGTCTGCGGCGGCCTCGGGCGGCACCTGGACATCGACCCGGTGGTGTTCCGGGTGGTCACCGTGGTGCTCTGCCTCTCCGGCGGCCTCGGACTCTTCCTGTACGGCCTGGCCTGGCTGATCGTCCCGACCGAGGCCGGCGAGGGCAAGGGCCACGGCGGGCGCACCGAGCTCCAGCGGGTGCTGACCGGCCGGGTCGACGGCCAGTCGATCGGCGCGGTCCTGCTGACCGTGATCGGCACCGGGGTGTTCTTCTCCTCGATGGGCGACGGCGACCAGCTGTTCCCGCTGCTGCTGCTCGGCGGGCTGGTCTTCCTGGCGGTGCGCTACGACCCGGAGCGCCGCCGCGGCGGCTTCCGGCGCCGCGGCCGCCGTCGCGGCGGCCCCTACGACCGCCACTTCCCCGACGCCGACGGTTACGGCTGGCCGTCGGACGAGGCCCGGGCCCGGCACGCCGCCGCGCGGGCCGCCGGGACCGTCCCCGCCGACTCCCCCACCCCCGGCCCGAGCGGCTACCTGTGGGACCCCCGCCACCCCGAGCGCAACCCGTACGGCGCCACCGACCAGGGCGGCACCCCGCCGCCCGGCGCGGGCCCGAAGGTGCCGCCGCCGGGCGTCCCGGCCCCGGCCTGGTGGCAGCGGGCCGACCTCCCGGAGGGCGACCCGCTGCGCAAGGAGCGCCCGGAGCGGCGCGAACCGGCCGTCGTCCGGCACCCCAAGGAGCGTTCGCCGCTCGGCTTCTTCGGCTTCCTGCTGGCGATCGGCGCCGCCACCGCGGTCTGGTCCGCCTCGGTCGGCCACACCGACGTCACCAAGCTGAGCACCGTGGTGCTGGCCACCGGGCTGCTGGTGATCGGTCTGACCCTGCTGCTGGCCGCGAAGTTCGGCAAGGCCCGCAAGCTCGCGGTGCTGGGGCTGCTGACCACCCTGGCGCTGGCCTTCGCCGGCCACTCGCCGCACACCGTGCAGGACGCCGTCGGCGACCGCACCTGGACGGTCGCCAGGGCCGCGGACCTCAAGGACCGCTACAACCTCGGTGCCGGCAACATCCGGCTGGACCTCTCCCGGCTGGACCCGGCCGGCGCCACCGTCGCCACCAAGGTCGACCTCGGGGCCGGCGAACTGGTGGTCACCGTGCCGGCGGACGTCACGGTGGACCTGGTGGCCCGGGTCGGCCTGGGCAACGTGACCGTCCCCGGCGACCGCAACGACGGCACCGGACGGCACGTCTACCAGCTCGGCCCGGTGGACGGCCGCCCGTCCAAGGGCAGCATCGATCTCCAACTCGGCATCGGCATCGGCGACATCAAGGTGGTCCAGCAGTGAGGAAGCACCGGCTCGACCTGTTCTCGCTGATCGCGGGCGCTCTGTTCACCGTGATCGCCGTGCTCTACCTGGTGGCGGCGCTCAACGACCGGTCGGTGAACGGACGCGTCGTCGTCCCGGTCACCTTCATCGTGCTCGGCGTCGGCGGCCTGGCCGGCGCGGTTGCCGCGGTGGCCCGGCGGGGCCGGCCGGACCGCGAGGAGTAGGGCGTCTTACACGCCCCAGCCCCGGTCAGCTCTGCTGCGGGCCCAGGGTCAGCTTGTCGCCGTTCTTGCTGACGGCGTAGCGGGGCAGCGGCTTGACCGCCGGGCCGTTGACCACCGCGCCGGTCGCGGCGTCGAAGCGGGAGCCGTGGCAGGGGCAGTACAGCTGGCCGTTCTTCGGGGCGTCCACCGCGCAGCCGGAGTGGGTGCAGACGGCCGAGAAGGCGCAGTACTGGCCGGCCTTGGGCTGCACGATGTAGACGCCGTCCCCGGTGGCCGGGTCCTTGACCTGGGCCGAGCCGCCGACCGGCACGCTCGCCGCGGCCACGGTGGGGGCGGGCGCGGCCGGCGCCGTCGCGGTGCCGCCGGGGGCCGGGGCCGCGGACTGCTTGGGCGCGGCCTTGCCGCTGCGGCCGAAGGTGCGGGTGAGCGAGCCGGTCAGCAGCCCGGCGCCGCCGATCGCGACCGCCGCGATGCCGCCGTCCACCAGCGCCCGGCGCTTGACGTGCTCCTCGGTCAGCCCCCGCTCGCGGTCCCGGCCGGCCCGGCGGGCCAGGTAGCCGTCCACCGACAGGTACGGCGTGCCGGCCAGCAGCAGCGGGGTCCAGGCCATCAGGTAGCCGAGGTCGTTGCCGAGGTAGTACGGCGAGACGTTCCAGCTGACGGTCAGCCACAGGCTGAGGTTGATCAGCGCGCCGCCGAGCGCCGCGACCCGGCCCCAGAGGCCGAGCAGGGTGCCGAGGCCGACCGCCAGTTCGCCGAAGGCGACGGCCAGCGCCGCCAGCGTGGGCGATTCCAGCGCGGGGCCGAGCAGGAAGCCGATCGGGCTGCCGCCCGCCTTGGCGGCCTGGGTCTGCGAGACGAAGGAGGCCGGGTCCCCGGCGCCGGCCAGGAAGTGCGCGTCGGAGAGCTTGTCCAGGGCGGCGTAGACGAAGGTGACGCCGAGGAACAGCCGCAGCGGCAGCAGCGCGTACCTGGACGCGAACGCCCGGCGCTGGGCCGCCCGGTCGGCCCGGCCGGCCGCCGCCCCGCCGTCGATCGCCTCGGAGTTGCTGACCTCCGACATCCCGTACACCTTCCCTCGCGGCCTGCCACTCTCTGACAGGTCCGGTCCGCATTCTGCCCGCTCCTGCACGTTTTCGGTGGGACGTACCGGAGCCAGGGCCGCGCACGGCCGCGCCGCCGTCCCCTTCACTACGGGAACGACGGCGCGGCTGTTCAGGCTTCGCGGGGAGTGCTCACTCCCACTCGATGGTGCCCGGCGGCTTGCTGGTGACGTCGACGACGACGCGGTTGACGTCACGGACCTCGTTGGTGATCCGGGTGGAGATCTTCGCCAGCACGTCGTACGGCAGGCGCGACCAGTCGGCGGTCATGGCGTCCTCGGAGGAGACCGGACGCAGCACGATCGGGTGGCCGTAGGTGCGGCCGTCGCCCTGCACGCCCACGCTGCGCACGTCGGCGAGCAGCACGACCGGGCACTGCCAGATCTCGCGGTCCAGGCCGGCCGCGGTCAGCTCCTCGCGGGCGATCGCGTCGGCGTCGCGGAGCAGGTCCAGGCGCTCCTTGGTGACCTCGCCGACGATCCGGATGCCCAGGCCGGGGCCCGGGAACGGCTGGCGCTGGACGATCTCCTCGGGGAGGCCCAGCTCCTGGCCGACCATCCGGACCTCGTCCTTGAACAGCTTGCGCAGCGGCTCGACCAGCTGGAACTGGAGGTCCTCGGGCAGGCCGCCGACGTTGTGGTGGGACTTGATGTTGGCGGTGCCGGTGCCGCCGCCGGACTCCACCACGTCCGGGTACAGGGTGCCCTGGACCAGGAAGTCGACCGACTCGCCGTGCGCGCCGGCCTCGGCGACGATCTCGGCCTGGGCCTGCTCGAAGACCCGGATGAACTCGCGGCCGATGATCTTGCGCTTCTCCTCGGGGTCGGTGACCCCCTTGAGCGCGTTCAGGAAGCGCTCGGAGGCGTCGACGACCTTGAGCTGGACGCCGGTGGCGGCCACGAAGTCCTTCTCGACCTGCTCGGTCTCGCCCTTGCGCATCAGGCCGTGGTCGACGTAGACGCAGGTCAGCCGGTCGCCGATGGCCTTGTTGACCAGGGCCGCGGCGACCGCGGAGTCCACGCCGCCGGACAGGCCGCAGATCGCGCGCTTGTTGCCGACCTGCTCGCGGATCAGGGCGATCTGCTCCTCGACCACGCTGCCGGTGGTCCAGGTCGGGGCGATGCCGGCGCCGCGGTAGAGGAAGTGCTCCAGGATCTGCTGGCCGTGGTCGGAGTGCAGCACCTCGGGGTGGTACTGGACGCCGTACAGCCGGGCCTCGTCGTTCTCGAAGGCCGCGACCGGGACCACCTCGGTGGACGCGGTGACGGTGAAGCCCTCGGGGGCGGCGGAGCAGGCGTCGCCGTGCGACATCCACACCGAGTGCTCCGCCGGGACGCCCTCGAACAGGGTGGAGCCGGTGCGGGAGACCTTCAGCGGGGTGCGGCCGTACTCGCGGGCGCCGCTGTTGTCGACGGTGCCGCCCAGGACCTTCGCCATCAGCTGGAAGCCGTAGCACATGCCGAAGACCGGGACACCGGCCTCGAAGATCGCGCGGTCGAGCTGCGGCGCGCCCTCTTCGTAGACCGACGACGGACCGCCGGAGAGGATGATCGCCTTGGGGTTCTTGGCGAGCATCTCGGCGACCGGCATGCTGCTCGGCACGATCTCGCTGTAGACCCGCGCCTCACGCACCCGACGGGCGATGAGCTGGGCGTACTGGGCACCGAAGTCGACCACCAGGACGGTGTCGTTGTCCGGCACGGACTGGACGGGAATTGCAGAGGACACAGACGGCCTTCCGGCAGCGGTATCGAGGTGTCGCGCGCAGCCGCCTCCCCGACGGAGGGCAGCGGCGGCGGACGGGTGTGGGGTGTCTGGACACCGATTCTACCGGGCTGTCCGGTTTCACTCGTCTGCACGTCCAAAGGACCGTGACCGGGCGGGGCCGCGGTTCGTTGCTTCTGACGACCGCACGACTGCGCCGCGTCCGCCAGACGCGCCGCCACCGCCCCTATCGGGGCACCGCCGTGCGGGTGCAGGACCACGCGTGGAGCTTCACCCCAGTCCACCGGCGCATGTGGCGCCGCCGCCCCGGCCCGCCGGGGAGCGCGGCTCCGTGGGACCGTGCGCGGGTGCCGCGGCCGGCCAGCAGGGGACAGCGACCCCGGCCGCGACTGGGCCGACAGGTGGGACGGCCGGCTCCCCGGGGACGCCCGGGACCGGCCGTCGCACCGCCCTTCGATCCGGAGCACGCCCCGGGGCGCACCACCCCCGCCGTCCCGCGCTGCTACGCGCGTCCCCGTGCGCCGCAACCCGCCAGACCACTACTCACCGTGATCATTCGACCCGGTGTCGCCGGTAAATGAACTGTGCCGAACTGTGCCGAATCGGTTGCAGAACGGCCCCTCCGTCCACCACGATGCTCGGTGTGAACGGTTCTCCCGGCGGCCGGCAGGCCTCCCGTGGAGTCCCGGACCATTGCCTCCGCAGTCGCCGTCCAGAACGACGACAGCGGTCGTCACCTCACGCTCCGTGAGCGAGGGCCCGGCGCAGACCTGCCTGCCGACCACCGCCGCACGGGCGCACCACGAGCCGACCGACCCGACGGCGCTCCTCCCCCGGCGCCGTCACCCCCAGCACCGGCGCAGCCCTGACGCCGCGTGCTGAGCGACAAAGGGCCCCGTTCCCCCGCGGGGCCCTTTGCCCTTTCCAGCGCGCACTTCTCCGCCGCACTTCCCCGCAGCGCTTCTCCGCGGCGCGCCGGCCCTACGGGTGGTCGCGCCAGACCGTCGGGTCCACCGGCTCCTCGCCCGGCCGTGCGTCGGCGGGGGCCGCAGCGGGCGGCACCTCGTGCGAGCCGATCACCTCGCTCACCCCGGCCACCACCGGCCCGTCCGCCACCGACGCGTCCGCCACCGGCCCGGGCGGCGGCGCCTGGGCGGGCACCGCTCCGTACGGCGGGCCAGCCTGGCCAGGCGCACCCGGCACCCCGTACCCCGGCCCCGCCGGGTACGGCACCTCCGGAGGCACCGCCCCGGACGGCCCGTACGCCGCCGATCCGTACGGCGCCGAACCGTACAGCGCCGCGTCGCCCCCGCCGAGCGCCCTCAGCAGCGCGGGCACCAGCAGCGCACCGACCGCCGCCCAGACCGCACTGGCCACCAGCACGCCGAGGAACACCAGGCCCACCGAGGTGTCCTGGGTGGTGACCGAGCGGTTCGAGCCGCCCCAGTCGCTGGAGTCCGGCGCCAGGAAGGACATCGCCGTGCTGGTCAGCCCGCCGGACGCCGCCGTCAGCCCGGTCACCAGCACGGCGTACACGACCGCCAGCCGGACCCGGTCGGCCGCGTCCAGCCGCCGCCGGTGGGCCGTCCAGCCGAGCAGGACCGCCCCGGCGAGCGCCAGCAGGCCGGCCCAGCGCCAGTCGGCGCTCTGGTCGTGCAGGTCGAAGAAGGAGAACTCCATCCGGCGGCCGTCGGGATCGCTCCAGCCCGGGGCGTCCCCGCCCAGGCTGGTGCCCGCCCGGAGGGTCGCGCCCGAGCCCAGGCCGAGCAGCACCAGGCCGAGGTTGGGCAGGAAGGCCAGCGAGACCGCCGTCTGCCAGCCCTTGTCACTGTTGGCCGCGACCAGCACGAAGGCCGTCACCGAGGCCAGGCCCAGGGTCAGCGCCAGCGCCTGGCCGGCCGTCAGCGCCGCCACCGCCCAGCCGCGCACCGAGCGGTTGCGCCAGGCGGCCCAGCGCAGCGCGTCGGTGCCGTACACGGCGAAGGCCAGCAGCCCGCCGAGCAGGACGGTCCAGCCGACCGCCCAGAGCCAGCCGGAGTCGACGCTGTACGACGGCTTCCCCAGGCTCAGCGCGGTGCCGTAGTAGTCCGGGTCCCGTTCGTCGGTCGCGGGCTGCCAGCTGGTGCCGGCGACCAGGCCGAGCACCGCGGTCACCAGGCCGAGCACCACCGCCGTGCGCAGCGCCTCGCCGCCGGCCTGGCCGCGGGTCAGCTGGGTGCCGTCGGCCTTGCGCCGGTGCCGCCCGGCCCGCAGGCCGAGCCAGAGGGCCAGGCCCCACAGGACGGTGACGGTCATCGGCACCACCCAGAAGGTGACGTCCAGGCCCTCCGAGCGGCCCCGGCCGACGGGGCTCCGCAGGCCGAGCCGGAACGGCGCCCCGAGCGCGTTCAGCGCCATCGCCAGGGTGGCGAGGAAGCGGTCGCCGAAGTCGGGCGTCGGGAAGGTCCGGTCGTAGGTGTAGCCGCTCGGGATCGCCGCGACCAGCGCGGCCAGCAGCAGTACCGCGGTCGGGGCGACGGCGGCCCGCAGGGCGGGGCGCCAGTCCGGGCCGGCCAGCAGCCGCCGGGCGGGCGAGGACGGCTGGTACGGCCGGCCGGCGCCCCAGCTGCCCAGCGCGGGCGGGCCGCCGACCGGCGGGGGCGGTGCGGTCAGCGGCGGGGCCGGTGCGGCCGGGGGCACCGGCGGTGCGGCCGGCGGCGGTGGCGCCCACGGCCGGCCGCAGGAGCCGCAGGCGGGCGCCCCCACCACCCGAGTCGCGCCGCACGATGCGCAGTTGGCCATGGCCGCAGTCCCCCCGCTCGACGAGTTCCTGGTCCCCCCAGGGAGCCCGTTTATCCCACCGGACCCGAACGACTGTCAACCGGAAAGCGGCGCAGGTCGGTTGGCCCACCGGGCCGGGTTCAGCCCTGCTTCTTCGGGACCTCCGGGACGGGCAGCAGCGGCAGTCGCAGCGCGCCGAACGCGCCCTCCGGCACGGCCGGCCGCACCGGCGCGACCGGCTCGACCCGGCGGTAGGACCCGCCCTGCTCCGGGCGCCGGTCGGCCTCGCCCTTGTTGGGCCACATCGACATCGCGCGCTCGGCCTGCGCGGTGATGGTGAGCGAGGGGTTGACGCCGAGGTTGGCGGAGACCGCCGACCCGTCCACCACGCTGATCCCCGGGTGCCCGTACAGCCGGTGGTACGGGTCGACCACCCCGGTCTCGGGGGCGTCGCCGATCGGGCAGCCGCCGAGGAAGTGGGCGGTCATCGGGATGTCGAAGATCTCGCCGACGGTGCTGCCCGCGAAGCCGTTGATCTCGTCGGCCAGCGCCTGGGCGCCCTTCTCGGCGGCCGGGATCCAGGTCGGGTTGGGGGTGCCGTGGCCCTGGCTGGAGGTGAGCCGGGGCTTGCCGAGCGGGCCCTTCTTGAGCGAGACGGTGATCGAGTTGTCGAGCGACTGCATCACCAGGCCGATGATCGTCTTCTCGGACCAGCCGCGCTGGTTCATCGAGCGGGCGAAGGTCACCGGGTGCACCACCGAGTTGCCCAGGTAGCGCAGCCAGCGCGGGGTCCTCCCACCGCCCTTGACCTGGGCGATCGACAACGCGCCCATCGCGTTGGAGCCCTTGCCGTAGCGGACCGGCTCGATGTGGGTGTTGGCGTCCGGGTGGATCGAGGAGGTGATCGCCACCCCCTTGGTGAAGTCCGCCTTGGCGCCGTAGCGCCGGTCGGTGGTCTGCGCGCCCACCAGCGCCTCGGAGTTGGTGCGGGTCAGCTCGCCGAGCCGGGCGGAGATCCGGGGCAGGTGACCGGCGTCGCGCATCCGGTGCAGCAGCGACTGGGTGCCGTAGGTGCCGGCCGCGACGACCACCCGGGCGGCGGTGATGGTCCGCGCGCCCGCCTTGACCCGGTCGGTCCTCGACCGGGAGTCGGTGCGCCGCACGTCCACCGCGAAGCCGCCCCCGGACTCCCGGATCCGGGCGACGGTGGTGAGCGGGTGGATCTCCGCGCCGCCCTTCTCGGCCAGGTACAGGTAGTTCTCGGTGAGCATGTTCTTGGCGCCGTGCCGGCAGCCGGTCATGCACTCGCCGCACTCCACACAGGCCTTGCGGGCCGGGCCGGCGCCGCCGAAGTACGGGTCGGCGACCTCCTCACCGGGCGCGCCCTTGGCGGTGCCCCCGGCGTCCTCGCCGTCCCCGAAGAAGACCCCGACCGGCGCCATGTGGAAGGTGTCCCCGACACCCATCTGCTCGGCCGCCGCCTTGAGGTGGACGTCGGACGGCGTGACGGTCGGGTTCAGCCGGACCCCGAGCATCCGCTGCGCCTGGTCGTAGAACGGCGCCAACTCCTGCTGCCAGTCGGTGATGTGGCGCCACTGCCGGTCCTCGAAGAACGCCTTCGGCGGCACGTACAGGGTGTTGGCGTAGTTGAGCGAGCCGCCGCCGACCCCGGCGCCGGCCAGGATCAGCACGTTGGCCAGCAGGTGGATCCGCTGGATGCCGTACAGCCCGAGCTGCGGCGCCCACAGGTAGTTCGGCAGGTCCCAGGAGTTCCGCGGCAGTTCGTCCCGCTCGAAGCGCCGCCCGGCCTCCAGGACGGCGACCCGGTAGCCCTTCTCGGTCAGCCGCAGCGCCGCGACCGAACCGCCGAAGCCGGAACCGACCACGACCACGTCGTAGTCGAACTCCGCCGCACCGCCGGACTCCACCATCTGCCTCTGCTCCTCGGGGTCGGAAAATCAGGGTCGAAAAAAGGGCGGCCGGACCGGCCGGGGGCGCACGCCGTCCGCTACTTGAACCGCAGCGCCTTGAGCACCCGCAGCCCACCGGTCATCACGGCGGCGAACTGCTTGTCGTCCAGGCCGAACGAGGGCGCGATCGGCATCACCCGCTGGGTCGAGATGGTCTGCGCCTCGGTGAACCGCAGGATGCCGTCCGCGCCGTGCCGCCGGCCCAGACCCGAGTCGCCCATGCCGCCCATCGGCGCGGCGACCGAGCCGTACGCGGCCGCGTAGGCCTCGTTGACGTTGACCGTCCCGGTGCGCAGCCGGGCCGCGACCGCCCGCCCGCGCCGCAGGTCCCTGGTCCAGACGCTGGAGTTCAGGCCGTACGGCGTGGAGTTGGCGGCGGCCACCGCCTCCTCCTCGGTGTCGAAGCGGTAGACCGAGACGACCGGGCCGAAGGTCTCCTCGCCGCACACCGCCATCTCCGGGGTCACCCCGTCCAGGACGGTGGGCTCGTAGAAGTACGGGCCGAGGTCGGGCCGGGCCCGTCCGCCGGTGAGCACCACGGCACCGGCCTTGACCGCCTCGTCCACGTGCCGGTTGGTGGTGTCCAGCTGCCGGGAGGAGACCAGCGAGCCCATGTCGGCGCCGTACGCCAGGCCGCCGCCCAGCCGCAGCGCCCTGGTGCGGGCGACGAACAGCTCCAGGAAGCGGTCGGCCACCGAGCGGTGCACCAGCAGTCGCTCGATCGAGATGCACAGCTGCCCGGCCGAGGAGAAGCAGGCCCGGACGGCGCCCGCGGCGGCCGCTTCCAGGTCGGCGTCGGAGAGCACCAGCATGGCGTTCTTGCCGCCGAGTTCGAGCGAGGCGCCGACCAGCCGGGCGGCGGCGCGCTGGGCGACCTCGCGGCCGGTGCGGGTGGAGCCGGTGAAGGAGACGTAGTCGGCGTGCTCCACCACGGCGGGGCCGATCACCGGGCCGTCGCCGATCACCACCTGCCACAGGTCGGCCGGCAGCCCGGCCTCGATCAGCAGCTCGCGGGCCCACAGGCCGGTCAGCGCGGTCTGGGTGTCGGGCTTGTTGACCACCGCGTTGCCGGCCACGAAGGCGGGCAGCAGGTCGCCGATGCACAGCTCCAGCGGATAGTTCCACGGCGAGATGTGGCCGATCACGCCCTTGGGGCGGCGGGCCTCCACGGTGTGGGTGAGCACCGGCAGCGCACCGCCGCGGCGCCGGTCCCTGAGGTAGCCCTGCGCGGCGCGCCCGTAGTGCCGGGCGGCCATCGCGACGGCCAGCACCTCCTCGAAGGCGTGCAGCCGGGCCTTGCCGGTCTCCGCCTGGACCAGGTCCAGCGCCTCGTCCTGCCGCTTGAGCAGCAGGTCGTGGAAGCGCAGCAGGACGGCGGCCCGGCGGCGCACCGGCTGCGCGGCCCAGGCCGCCTGGGCGCGGCGGGCCAGCTGGAAGGCGACCTCGACGTCGGCCGGGGTGGACTGCGGCAGACCGGCCAGCCGCTCACCGGTCAGCGGGGCGACGGTCTCCACCAGGCTGGGCTCGCCGGTCGCGGTGACCCCGCCGGCCAGCCGCTCGACCAGGGACCGGGGTACGGCCGTCGCGACGGTCCGACCCCCGCCGGGGGCGGCCGGGTTGCCGTCCGCCGGGGCGGCGCCGGGGTGTTCGGTGGCCACTGCATCTGCTGTGAGGTCCGACATACGGCGCAGCCTAGGCCTTCGGGCCCCGGCGCGGTACCCGGCGGTAACAAGAATCTGCCGCAGTCGGGCGAAAGCGGGGCGCTCCGCCCGTACGGTCCGCCACCGCGCCCGGGCTCAGCGGGTCGGCGTGAAGTGGTTGAGCACCGTGGTGAAGCGCTGCTCGGCCTGCTGCCACTCACCGTCCTTGTCCGGACTGGACGTGTAGATCGCGTAGGCGGTGCCGTCCTCGTCGAGGAACTCGGTCTCGATCGCCCGCCGGCGCCCGCCCTCCTTGGCCGCGTAGCTGAACTCCCAGGTGGCCGCCTCGTGGCCGTTCACCACGGCGCCGACCATCCGGTGCTGCTTGTAGTCCTTGAGCGACTTGGAGACGTTGCCCTCCATCTGCCGCATGTGGTCCAGCGGCTTGACGGACTGGCCGACGGTGACCGCGAACTGCAGGTAGTGCACCCGGTTGTCCGGGCTGTAGAAGATCTGGTTGCTGTCGGGCACGCCGAGGCTGCGCTGCCAGGCCGGGCCGCCGGTCGGCAGCGGGAAGCGGAAGCCGGCCTGGTCGTCGACCCAGCGGTAACCGGCCGGCGCGGGAGCCCCCGGGGTGGGGGTGCCGGTCGGCTCCGGATCGGTGGGCTCGGCGGTGTCGGGCTGGTTGGTCGAGGTGTCGGGGG
Organism: Kitasatospora sp. NPDC029367; assembly: GCF_055569135.1. Taxonomy (NCBI): domain Bacteria; kingdom Bacillati; phylum Actinomycetota; class Actinomycetes; order Kitasatosporales; family Streptomycetaceae; genus Kitasatospora; species Kitasatospora sp. NPDC029367. The sequence continues at coordinate 56,811 of NZ_JBVHYH010000028.1, read as the reverse complement.
TCGAGGAGTCGACCACGTGCCGGGTGGCGAGGAAGGTCGCCGCGGCCGCCAGCAGACCGACCGCCACCGCGACGGCGACCAGCTTCATCCGCTTGCGGCGCTTGGCCGGACCGCGCACGGGCGCGGTGGGGTGCGCGACCGGCGCGCCGAGGGCGGTGTGCGCTCCCCCGGGGACCTCCGGCCCGACCGGCGGTGCGGCGGGCGCCACCACGGTCCCGGCCGGACGCGGGTCCGTCGGCGCCTCCGAGGCGGCCGGGGCGTCCGAGCCCTCCGGCGCCGAGGCCACCGTGCCGTCCGGCCCCTCCCTGCGGTCCACCACCGGTACCGACTGGGTGGGCGTCCGCACCGGGCCGACCGTCGACCCGACCGTCTTGAGCCCCATGGTGTGCCCGGCCTGGACCTCGGCCAGCATCCGGGCCGCCTCGTCCGCGCTCGGCCGGTCGGCCGGGTCCTTGGCCATCAGCGCGGCCAGCACCGGCCCGAGCGGCCCGGCCCGGCGCGACTCCGGCAGCGGCTCGTCGACCACCGCGGCCAGCGTGGTGATCGGCGAGTCCCGGCGGAACGGCGACTGGCCCTCGACCGCCGCGTACAGCGTCGCCCCGAGGCCCCACAGGTCGGAGGCCGGTCCGGGCCGCTCGCCCTGGGCGCGCTCCGGCGCCAGGTAGTCCGGCGAACCGACCAGGTCACCGGGCCGGGTCAGCTCGGTCGAGCCCTCGTACTTGGCGATGCCGAAGTCCAGCAGCACGACCCGCCCGGTGCCGCGCTCCAGCAGCACGTTGGCCGGCTTGACGTCCCGGTGCAGCACACCCAGCTGGTGGCCGCGGTGCAGCGCGGCGAGCACCTGGCTGCCGACCTCGGCGGCGGCCCGCGGCGGCAGGGTGCCGTCCTGGCTGATCACGTCGGCCAGCGAGCGGCCGTCGACCAGCTCCATCACGATCCACGGCCGGCCGTCCTGCTCCAGCACGTCGTGCACGGTGATCACACCGGGGTGCTTGATCCGGGCGGCGGCGCTGGCCTCCCGCTTCATCCGGGTGTGCAGGATCTGCAGGTCCTCCTCCGGAAGGTGGTTGACGGTCAGCTCCTTGACCGCGACCTCGCGGTCCAGCATCCGGTCCCAGGCCCGCCAGACCGTCCCCATCCCGCCCCGGCCGAGCCGCTCACCGAGCTCGTACCGCCCGGCCAGCAACCGCTCCGTCTCGGCCGCTTCCGGCCGGTCCTGCACGCCCATCGGCGACCGCTCCCCCTCTCCGCTTCCACCCGCGCCACGACGGCCGAACGACCGCCGCGGACCGCTGTTCGAACAAATCCCACGGACACATTAGGCGCACCCTGCCAAGCCCGGTAATCTCGCCCACCCGCCGGACCGACGGTCCGTCGCGAACCGGGGCCGTCAGCCTGCGAACAGGACCACGGCGACCACGCCCAGCACCAGCAGCAGGAACACGCCCCCGACCAGCAGCGGCCCCAGCAGCGCCGGGGGTATCCGGGGGCTCCCCGCACCGCCCGTCCCGGCCTCCGGCACCGCCGCCCCCGGCCGGGCGCGCCGCCGCCGCAGCGGCACCAGCGGCGCGTCCGGCTTGAGCTCGACCTCCCGGGCCACCCGTTCCCCGTCGACCGGCTCCGGCGCACCCGCCAGCAGCGCCGCCAGCTCCTCCCGCAGCTCCCCGGCGGTGGGTCGCAGCGTGGGGTCGGGCTGCACCAGCCGCTCGACCGTCGGCGCCACCGGCCCGCAGACCACGGAGGGTTCGCGCCGCCCGTCCCGCACGGCCGTCACCAGCTCGGGCACCCCGGGCTCCGGGAACGGCGAGCGCCCGGTGACCATCCGCTGCAGCAGCACCCCGAGCGCCCAGCAGTCCCCGGCCGGACCGCCGTCCAGCGGCCAGCGCTCGGCCACCGGACCGACCAGGGTGGCCCGGACCTCGTACCGGCGGCGCCCGCCGGGTCCGCCGAGGTCCTCGGCCAGCGCCTCCTGCGCCACCCCGTCCAGCAGGCCGCCGAGCATCGCCGCGCCGTCCTCGCAGACCAGCACCGCATCGGCGGTCACATTGCCGTGGGCGAGCCCGGCCTCGTGCAGCGCCCGCAGCGCGCCGGCCAGGTCGGCGGCCAACTCGGCCGCCCGGTACGGCGGGAGCGGCCCGGCGGTGAGCAGTTCGGCCAGCGTCCGACCGGCCGGGCGCTCCTCGACCGTCCACAGCAGCTCGCCCTCGACGAAGGCACCGACCCCGCGCAGCAGCCGCGGGTGCCACGACGGAGCGGCCGCGCCGACCGCCGCCACCCGCCGCACCAGGCGGTCCCCGTGCCCGGGGTTCGGCTCGTCCGGGTCCTGACCCGCCGTCAGCAACGCGGGCAGCTCCACGGCGCGCAGCAGGACCGATTCACCGGTCCGCTCGTCCACCGCCGAGGCACGCAGCAGTTCGGGACGGTCCGTCAGCCGGTACCGCCCCGCCAACAACTGGCCCGGGCCGCCTCGCATGCCAGTTCCTCTCGCTCACCGAGCAGCCTACTGATCGGCTCCTTTACGCTCGGCCCCATGGACTGGACCGATCTGATCGACACCGCCTTCAAGATGGCGGGCAACAGCAACCAAGCCAACCGGGCCGAGGCCGTCCGCACCGTCGAGGCGTCCGTCATCGGAGGCGAGAAGCCCGTCGCGTCCACGGCCGGGCGCCATCCCGACCACTTCCGCAAGGGGGTGCTGGTCCTCACCACCCACCGGCTGCTCTTCCTGAAGGACGGGAAACCTCCGGTACCGGTTCCGCTCGCCGCCGTCACCGACGCCACCGTGGCCCGCACCAAGCTCAACGGCGAGGTGCTCACCATCATCGCCCTGACCGGCTCCCACCGCTTCGAGGACGTGGCCAAGGCCGAGGTCTTCGCCGAGCAGGTCCGCGAGGCCGCCCGCCTCGCCCGCACCTCCCCGCAACCTACGGCACCCACCCCCGAACTCCAGACCGGCGAGCAGCTCATCGGCCAACTGGAGCGCCTGGCCGCCCTCCGGACCTCCGGCGCACTCACCGACGAGGAGTTCACCCGCGCCAAACAGCGCCTGCTCGGCTGAGCCCAGGCCGCCGGGCCCGTCTTCGAACTCCTGCCCGCGGGTCGGCGTTGACGGGCCCTATGGCGCCGGCTGGAAGGTGTTGAAGACGACGTCCCGGGCCGGGGCCTGCGCGGCCCACTGCGCGTCCGGGACGATCCAGTAGATCGAGTAGCCGTACTTGGCCGGACTGCCCGTCACGAAGCCGCGGTTGAGCGAGTGGCTCTTGGGCGTCCCGTTGGTCCACTCCCAGTCCGCCGCGTTGCTCCACTGCCGGTAGGTGATCGCCGCCAGGTTCAGCCGCTGGTAGTTGGTCACCTGGCCGCGCACATTCGGCTCGGACTCCTGCCAGTCGGCCAGGGCGCTCTCGCCGGGCGAGGTGGTCCACTCGATCCGCAGCTGGCTGCCGTCGGCGGAGTTCTTGAAGATCCGCCGGTTGGACTCCGACCCGGCCGGCTGCAGCCAGTCCGGCAGCACGACCGAGAAGCCACTCGGGTCCTGGTACGCGTGGAACCCGGCCGGCACCGCCCCACCGGACGGCGTCGGCGCCGGCTCACTCGGCGCGGACGACGCCGACGGCTGCGCCGCAGTCGCCGAGGCCGGCGCCTCGCCGGTCGGAGCCGGCTCACTGGCCGTCACCGTCGCCCCCGCGCTCGGCGTGGCCTCCCCGGTCGTGGCCACCGGCGAGGTGGCGCCCGCACTGTGCGTCGTGCCCGCCCCCTTCGCCCCGGTGTCCCCACCACCGACCGCCTGGACCACCGCGACGATCCCGGCGATCAGCAGCAGCACCACCACCACGGTCGCGATGGCCAACCGCCGCCGCCCCTTGCGCGGATCGGCCCCGGCCGCCTGGGTCGCCCCCATCGTCCACTCACTGGTCACCGGCCGGATCGGCTCGGCCGCCGGCACCGGTTCGGCCGGCTCCGCCACGGGCTCCTCGGCCTTGGCCCGGCTCCCCACCCGAACCGTCCCCAACAGCCCGCCCACAGTCCGCTTCGGCGTCTCCTCCGGAGCCTCCTCCGCCGCGACCGCCGTCTCCTCCGCCTTCCCCTCCGCCTTCGCCTTCTCCCCGCCCGCGACCGGCACCGCATGCTCGGTGGTCGACTCCGCCCGCGCGGTCGCCTCCGCCACCACCCGCTTGAGCATGGAGCGGGTCTGCGCCGCGTCCAGCCGCTTCGCCGGATCCTTCTCCAGCAGCCCCTCGATCACCGGCAGCAGCGGCCCGGCGTTCGCCGGGGTGGTCAGCTCCTCGGTCATCACCGCGGTCAGGGTGGCCAGCGCCGAACCCCGGTCGTACGGCGGCCGCCCCTCGACCATCGCGTACAGCGTGCCGCCCAGCGACCACAGGTCGGCCGGCGGCCCGGGCTTCTGCCCGCGCGCCCGCTCCGGGGATATGTACGAGGGCGCGCCGACCAGCATCCCGGTGGAGGTGACCGAGGCGTCGCCCTCGACACTGGCGATCCCGAAATCGGTGAGCACGACCCGGCCGTCCTCGCCGATCAGCACGTTGGACGGCTTGACGTCCCGGTGCAGGATCCCGAGCGCGTGCGCCGCACTCAGCACGCCCAGCACGTCCAGCGCGATCTCCGCCGCCCGGGCGGGCGCCAGCGGCCCGTCCTCCCGCACGACGTCGGCCAGCGAGCGGGACTCGACCAGCTCCATCACGATCCACGGCCGGTCGTCCTCGTCGACCACGTCGAAGACGGTCACCGCCGAGTTGTGCCGGATCCGCGCGGTGGCCTTCGCCTCGCGCAGCGTCCGGACGATCAGCCGGTGCTTCTCCTCCTCGTCGACGCTGGCGTTCATCCGCAGTTCCTTGACCGCGACGGTCCGGCCCAGCATCTCGTCCTCGGCGCGCCAGACGGTGCCCATGCCGCCGCGTCCGAGCACGCCGTTCAGCCGGTAGCGGCCGGCCAGGAGGCGGCCGGTGGAACCCTGCGCCTGGGTCATTCGGAACGTTCCCCCATGTGCTGCTGGCGGTCGTGGTGACGGCGCGTCGGCCCGGCCCGGGCCCGAACGCCCAAGCCTCCATCATCCCCTGTCCGGAGGGGCGGCGACCACCCGCCCCCCGTCCCGAGCCAGGACGAACCGGAACGGGTGCGACGCTCTGTGCCCGATCTGTGATCGAAAACTCGCCAAGATCTGCCCGAACCGCTGCTACGGTACGGCAGCTCATCGTTCTTCCGGGGGGATTCGATGCCCATGACCGCACCCGCACCGGGCGCTGACGGCCCGTCGCCACGCCCGCGCACCGCCGAGCACTTCTCGGTCGCCCCGGTGCTGGACACCCCCGAGGGCTACGTCGCCCCCGGCATGCCCGGCGTCCCGGTCACCGGCTACACCGACACCCCCACCCCCCACCACCGGGCCCCCCGCCGCCGCACCGCCCTGGCCCTCACCCTCGCCCTGCTCGCCACCCTCCTCGGCGGCCTCGCCTACGGCTGCGCCCCCCTCCGCGCCGCCGACAGCCTCGGCTGGCTCACCATCGCCCAAGCCGGCCTGATCGCCCTCCCCCTCGGCCGCCTGGGCGGCCGAAACCCGCTACTCCCACCCCTGGGCGCCCTCCTCGCCACCACCGCCCTCCTCCTCGGCCAACTCACCCAACACCTCCGCCTGCTCCACGCCACCACCCCCACCCCCCACCCCCTCCTCCCCCAAACCCTCACCACCTGGCGCACCGACCTCCGCCCCCTCGACCTGGCCTTCTACACCATCGCCCTGATCGGCGGCTTCCTCCTCACCCGCCGCTCCGCCAACCACACCTGACCCCCACACCCCCCAACAGACCCACGACCAAAGCCCCGATCCGCACCAACCCACCCACCCCCACCACCCCCCCACCTCCCCACCCGACCCAGGCGAGAGGGACGCGCTGCGGGAGGGGGCGGTGGAGGGGGTGGGTGCGGAGAGGGGCGTGACGGGTGATTTTCAGACCGCCAACGGCGCCCAACACCCCTCGATGAGGGTCGGCGGTCCGAAAATCACCCAGCCCCCGGAGCGCCCACCCCCGGAACCGCCCCCGGACCACCCACCCTCCCGAAAGCCCACCCCCACACCCCAGCCCCGCGCAGCGGCCCGCGGCCCCCAAAACGCCAACGACCCGCTCTCCCCGAAGGGAAAACGGGCCGTCAGCCAAGCCAAGCCAGGCCAAGCCAAGCTCAAACCATCAGCGATGATCCAGCGCCGGATTCACCGTCACCTCAACCCGCTGGAACTCCTTCAACTCCGTGTACCCCGTCGTCGCCATCGCCCGCCGCAGCGCCCCGAACAGGTTCATGGTCCCGTCCGGAGTGTGCGAGGGCCCGGTCAGGATCTCCTCGGTGCTGCCGACCGTCCCGAGGTCGACCCGCTTCCCCCGCGGCAGCTCCTCGTGAACCGCCTCCATCCCCCAGTGGAACCCCTTACCCGGCGCGTCCGTCGCCCGCGCCAGCGCCGCCCCGATCATCACCGCGTCGGCACCACAGGCGACAGCCTTCGGAATGTCCCCGCTGTACCCCACCCCGCCATCCGCGATCACGTGCACGTACCGCCCGCCGGACTCGTCCATGTAGTCCCTCCGCGCAGCCGCGACGTCCGCCACCGCGGTCGCCATCGGCACCTGGATCCCCAGCACGTTCCGGGTGGTGTGCGCAGCCCCCCCACCGAAGCCCACCAGCACGCCGGCCGCGCCGGTCCGCATCAGGTGCAGCGCAGCGGTATACGTGGCGCAGCCCCCGACGATCACCGGAACGTCCAGCTCGTAGATGAACTGCTTGAGGTTCAGCGGCTCGGCGGCGCTGGAGACGTGCTCGGCCGAGACGGTGGTACCGCGGATGACGAAGACGTCGACCCCGGCGTCCACGACGGCCTTGGAGAACTCGGCGGTCCGCTGCGGCGAGAGCGCGGCGGCGGTGACGACGCCGGAGTCGCGGACCTCCTGGATCCGCTGCTTGATCAGCTCGGCGCGGATCGGCGCGGAGTAGATCTCCTGGAGGCGCCGGGTCGCGGTGGCCTCGTCGGTGATCGCGGCGATCTCGTCCAGCAGCGGCTGCGGGTCCTCGTAGCGGGTCCAGAGGCCTTCGAGGTTCAGCACGCCGAGCCCGCCGAGGCGACCGATGGCGATGGCCTGCTGCGGCGAGACCACGCTGTCCATGGGGGCGGCCAGGAACGGCAGCTCGAAGCGGTAGGCGTCGATCTGCCAGGCGATCGAGACCTCCTTCGGGTCACGCGTACGCCGGCTGGGGACGACGGCGATGTCGTCGAAGGCGTACGCCCGGCGGCCGCGCTTGCCTCGCCCGATCTCGATCTCAGTCACTTCGAGCCCTTCTGGTTTGTTGCTCATGCCCGCCGGGTCACCCCGGCCGCCCCCAGTATCCCGTACTACCGCTGGTGGCGCCCCGACGGCCCGACCCCCGGACGCGCGGAAGGGCCCGCCGTGGCGGGCCCTTCCGGGGTCGAGCGGGTCAGCGGGCCGAGTAGTTCGGCGCCTCGACGGTCATCTGGATGTCGTGCGGGTGGCTCTCCTTGAGGCCGGCCGCGGTGATCCGGACGAAGCGGCCCTTGCTCTCCATCTCGGCGATGGTGGCGGCACCGACGTAGCCCATGGTCTGGCGCAGGCCGCCGACCAGCTGGTGCAGCACGGCCGACAGCGGGCCGCGGTACTGGACCTGGCCCTCGATGCCCTCGGGGACGAGCTTGTCGTCCGAGGCGACCTCGGCCTGGAAGTAGCGGTCCTTGGAGTAGGAGCGGCCCTGGCCGCGGGACTGCATGGCGCCCAGCGAGCCCATGCCGCGGTAGGACTTGAACTGCTTGCCGTTGATGAACAGCAGCTCGCCCGGGGACTCCTCGCAGCCGGCCAGCAGCGAGCCCAGCATCACGGTGTCGGCACCGGCGGCGAGCGCCTTGCCGATGTCGCCGGAGTACTGCAGGCCGCCGTCGCCGATGACCGGCACGCCGGCCGCCTGGCAGGCCAGCGCGGCCTCGTAGATGGCGGTGATCTGCGGGACGCCGATGCCGGCGACGACGCGGGTGGTGCAGATGGAGCCGGGGCCGACGCCGACCTTGACGCCGTCCACGCCGGCGTCGATCAGCGCCTGGGCGCCGTCGCGGGTGGCGACGTTGCCGCCGACCACGTCGACCTTGACGGCGGACTTGATCTTCTCGATCCAGGCCAGCGCGTTGTGGCTGTGGCCGTGCGAGGTGTCGACGACCAGGAAGTCCACGCCCGCCTCGACCAGGGCCTGGGCCCGGTCGAAGGCCTCGGCGCTGGCGCCGACGGCGGCGCCGACCAGCAGACGGCCCTCGGCGTCCTTGGCGGCGTTCGGGTACTGCTCGGCCTTGACGAAGTCCTTGACCGTGATCAGGCCCTTGATCCGGCCCTCGTCGTCGACCAGCGGGAGCTTCTCGATCTTGTGGCGGCGCAGCAGCGCCATCGCGTCCTCACCGGAGATGCCGACCTTGCCGGTGATCAGCGGCATCGGGGTCATGATCTCGCGGACCTGGCGGCTGCGGTCCGACTCGAAGGCCATGTCGCGGTTGGTGACGATGCCGAGCAGCTTGCCGGACTCGTCGGCGATCGGGACGCCGGAGATGCGGAACTTGGCGCACAGCGCGTCGGCCTCGCCGAGCGTGGTGTCCGGGCCGACCGTGATCGGGTCGGTGACCATGCCGGACTCGGAGCGCTTCACCAGGTCGACCTGGTTGGCCTGGTCCTCGACCGACAGGTTTCGGTGCAGCACACCGACGCCGCCCTGGCGGGCCATCGCGATGGCCATCCGCGCCTCGGTGACCTTGTCCATCGCCGCGGACAGCAGCGGGATGTTGACGCGGACGTTCCGGGAGACCCGCGAGGAGGTGTCGACCTGGTTCGGCAGCACCGCGGAGGCCCCGGGCAGCAGCAGGACGTCATCGAACGTGAGCCCGAGCATGGCGAACTTCTCGGGTACGCCTGCGGCGTTGTAAGACATTTGGGGGTACCTTCCGTGGCCGGCCTTATCCGCTCGCGCCCAGAGGGAGGGGGCGCGTTGATCGCTCACTCGCGCAGACCGCCGAAAGCCGGGTGGCTTGGAGGAAGCTCCAACGGAACCCCGTGTGCACCCGCAAAACTTTGGCAACCTGCCCAGGCGCCGATACCCCATGGTACTGGCACCGCGAACATGCCCTCGTGTGCCCTTGACAACACGTGCCCCTGCGGGCTCATTCCGCCCGGCCGGACCCCCCGTGGCCTGCGCCTGCGGTCAGGAGGACTCCTCCGCGAGCGCCCGCAGCCGGCTGAGCGCACGGTGCTGGGCGACCCGGACGGCCCCCGGCGACATCCCGAGCACCTCACCGGTCTCCTCCGCCGACAGCCCGGCGGCCACCCGCAGCAGCACCAGCTCGCGCTGACGGGCCGGCAGGTTGGACAGCAGTTCCTTGGCCCAGGCCGCGTCACTGCTCAGCAGCGCCTGCTCCTCCGGGCCGAGCGCCTCGTCCGGCACCTCCGGCAGGTCGTCCTGCGGCACGACGGTCGAGCCGGGCCCGCGCATCGCGGCCCGCTGCAGATCGGCGATCTTGTGCGCGGCGATGCCGTAGACGAACGCCTCGAACGGCCGCCCCTGGTCCTTGTACCGGGGCAGCGCGCACAGCACCGCGACACAGACCTCCTGGGCCACGTCGTCCACGTGGTGCCGGGCCCCGCCGGGCAGCCGGACCAGCCGGGCGCGGCAGTACCGCAGCGCCAGCGGGTGGACGTAGGCGAGCAGCGCGTCGATCGCGGGGCCCTCGCCGCGCACGGCCGCCGCGACCAGTTCGCCGACGAGGGGGGAGCCGCCCGTGCCGAGCACCGGCGGCCGGCCCGGACCGTCCCCGGTCACGGCGTCGGCCACCAGGTCGCCGGATTCCGCGTACGCGTCGGGGCCCGGGTCGGAGGGCTCGGCCTCACCCGGGTCCGCCTGGCCGGCCGCACCGGCGACATCGTCGCGCATCGGTCCATGGTGCCTGGTCGAGCGGGAAAACGCGGCACCGCGTCCGGAGTTGTGCACCGGAACGTTATGCGCTGCGGCACCGTGCGGCGTGCCGCGCACCACCGGCCCCTCCTGCACCGTGCCGCCTCCCGCCGCGCCGCCGTGGGTGGTCCTGTCCGTCGCGCCGTCCGCCGAGTGTCCTGCGGCTGCGTGGTTCGCCGCAGTGCCTGTCCGCTGGTCCCCGAGGTGCTCCACTCCTCCATGGTGCAACCTCGGGACCGTAACGTCACACGCCCGTGCGGCGCCCGCTCCGGAATTCGAGGGCGGCGCGCCGCGGTCGGCGGCGCCGCCGACCGGTCAGCGGACCAGTCCCCAGCGGAAGCCCAGCGCCACCGCGTGCGCCCGGTCGGAGGCCCCGAGCTTCTTGAACAGCCGTCGGGCGTGGGTCTTGACGGTGTCCTCGGACAGGAACAGCTCGCGCCCGATCTCGGCGTTGCTGCGCCCGTGGCTCATGCCCTCCAGCACCTGGATCTCACGCGCCGTCAAGGTCGGCGCCGCGCCCATGTCGGGGCTGCGCAGCCGGCGCGGGGCGAGCCGCCAGGTCGGGTCGGCGAGGGCCTGGGTGACGGTGGCCCGCAGCTCGGCGCGCGAGGCGTCCTTGTGCAGGTACCCGCGGGCGCCCGCGGCCACCGCGAGCGCGACCCCGTCGAGGTCCTCGGCGACGGTGAGCATGATGATCCGCGCGCCCGGGTCGGCGGACAGCAGCCGCCGGACGGTCTCGACCCCGCCGAGGCCGGGCATCCGGACGTCCATCAGGACGAGATCGGAGCGGTCGGCCACCCAGCGGCGGAGGACCTCCTCCCCGTTCGTCGCGGTGGTGACCCGGTCCACACCGGGTACGGTCGCGACGGCGCGGCGAAGCGCCTCGCGGGCGAGCGGGGAATCGTCGCAAACGAGAACGGAAGTCATGACCGTCGTCCTCCGCAGCTGATCCGCGTCACGTTGAGCCTCCTGGCTGGTACGAACCTCTCCGACACGGCCGATCGGCGACGGACTTCGTCCTGATCGCCCCGACTTGCCCGCGATCGTTCCCGACGTCCGGCGCCCGCTAACCGCCTCCGCACTACCAACGACCGTCACTCGAATGAGTTACGGCCTTCGGGCCATCTCCACCACTGTACGTGGCCAACCCATTACCGATCAGCCGCATCGCGGTGCACACGCCGCACTTTTGCGCAGCTCGCGCGCGGTGGGCGCACGACCCGCACGCCGGTACGGGTCGTCGCGCGCCCGTGAGCCACCCGATTGCCACATCCCGCGCCCGCCGAACCCCTTGCCCACTTTGCCCGTTTTTATAGCTTTCGTATGGTCATTGACTGTTGTGCCAGTGTGTGGGTGACTTGTCCATGGAGTTGCCTTAAGTCATATTTCCAGGTGTCCACACCAGCGCGGGGCGCCCCGCCGGGCACCGTTCGGCAGCAGCCCGCCGAAACGCCCGGCCACCGCCGACCGCCTCTGAAGGGAATGAGCCATGGCAGATTTCTCCCGCCTCCCCGGTCCCAACGCGGACCTCTGGGACTGGCAGCTCTCGGCAGCCTGCCGCGGCGTGGACAGCTCGCTCTTCTTCCACCCGGAGGGCGAGCGCGGGGCGGCCCGCAGTTCGCGCGAGACCAGCGCCAAGGAGGTCTGCATGCGCTGCCCGGTGATCGCCGAGTGCGCGGCGCACGCCCTGGCGGTCCGCGAGCCGTACGGGGTCTGGGGCGGGATGACCGAAGACGAGCGCGAGGAGATCCTGGGCCGCTCGCGGCACCGCCTGGTGGAGGTCCCGCTGACCCCGCCGGCGGTCGCGCAGCGTTAGACCCGCGTCCGCGGCGCGCCGTGAAGAAACGTTTCTTCGCGGCGCCTGAGGCCGCTCCGTCCCCGATCGGGGACCCCGGTCACCGACCGTCAGCGATCGGCGGCCGCACCCGCCAGCCGCTCCCGCATCAGCGCGACGGCCGGCACCTCGGCCAGGTCCGGCAGGGTGAGCGCCACCACCCGCCGCACGGCCGGCGCCCCCGAGGCCGTCCGCACCGGAACCGTCGACACGCCGTCAGGGCGCACCGACTGGAGGGCCAGCCGGGGCAGCACCGCCACCCCGAGCCCGGCCGCCACCAGGCCGACCACCGCGGGGTAGTCGTCGGTCGCGAAGTCGATCCGGGGCTCGAAGCCCGCTCCCGCGCACAGCTCCACCAGGTGCCCCCGGCACTGCGGGCAGCCGGCGATCCACTGCTCCCCCGCCAGCTCCGCCAGCTCCACCGGACCGCCCCGCCCGGCCAGCGGGTGGGCGGCCGGCAGCAGGCCCACCAGCGGGTCGTCCAGCAGCGGGGTGACCACCAGGTCGGACCAGTCGGTGCCGGCCGACAACTGCTGGGCCTCCAGGTTCGCCTCGGCCCGGGCCTCGCGCGGCGAACCGTGCCCGGGGGCGGGCGCGGGGACGAGCGCCGCGGGTGCGCCGTCGGACTGCGGGTAGCGGAAGGCCAGCGCGATCTCGCACTCGCCGCCGCGCAGCATCGCCAGCGACTCCGGCGGTTCGGCCTCGACCAGCGACACGCGCACCCCCGGATGGCTGTCCCGCAGGCGGGCGACCGCGGGCGGCACCAGGGTGGAACTCGCGGTCGGGAAGGAGACCAGCCGCACCCGTCCGGCCCGCAGTCCGGCGATCGCGGCCACCTCCTCCTCGGCGGCGGAGAGCCCGGCCAGGATCCCGGTCGCATGCTTGAGCAGCACCCGCCCGGCCTCGCTGAGCTGCATCCCGCGGCCCGAGCGGACCACCAGCGGGGTGTCCACCGACTTCTCCAGGGCCTTCATCTGCTGGCTGATGGCGGGCTGGGTGCACCCCAGCTCGCGGGCGGCGGCGGAGAAGGAGCCGGTGCGGGCGACGGCACGCAGAACGCGCAGGTGGCGGGCCTCGATCATGCCTCAGTTATAAGGCAATCTTTGCATTCTGCAAAATTCTACTGATAGTTGAAGCCTCAAACGGGCTTCCGCCACACGGACTCCCCAACACCGGAGGCCCGGTCCGTCCCCCGAGGGGGTCGGACCGGGCCTCCGGTCAGGCGTCGGTGCCTCAGTGCGAGTGGCCGTGACCGCCGTGCGCGTGACCGGCCTCGGCCTCCTCCTTCTTCTCCACCACGAGGGTCTCGGTGGTGAGGAGCAGGGAGGCGATCGAGGCGGCGTTCTCCAGCGCGGAGCGGGTGACCTTGACCGGGTCGATGACGCCGGCCTTCACCAGGTCGCCGTACTCGCCGGTGGCGGCGTTGTAGCCCTGGCCGGCCTCCAGCTCGGCGACCTTGGAGGTGATGACGTAGCCCTCCAGGCCGGCGTTCTGGGCGATCCAGCGCAGCGGCTCGTGCAGCGCCTTGCGGACGACCGCGACACCGGTGGCCTCGTCACCCGACAGGCCCAGGCCGCCGTCCAGCACCTTGGCGGCGTGCACCAGCGAGGCGCCACCGCCGGCGACGATGCCCTCCTCGACCGCGGCGCGGGTCGCCGAGATGGCGTCCTCCAGGCGGTGCTTGCGCTCCTTGAGCTCCACCTCGGTGGCGGCGCCGACCTTGATGACGCAGACGCCGCCGGCCAGCTTGGCCAGGCGCTCCTGCAGCTTCTCGCGGTCCCAGTCGGAGTCGGTCGCGGCGATCTCGCCCTTGATCTGGGCGACGCGGCCGGCCACGGCCTCGGAGTCACCGGCGCCGTCGACGACGGTGGTCTCGTCCTTGGTGATGGTCACGCGGCGGGCGGTGCCCAGCACGTCCAGACCGGCCTGGTCGAGCTTGAGGCCGACCTCCTCGGAGATGACCGTGCCGCCGGTGAGGACGGCCAGGTCGCCGAGGATCGCCTTGCGGCGGTCGCCGAAGCCCGGGGCCTTGACGGCGACGGCGTTGAACAGGCCACGGATCTTGTTCAGCACGAGGGTGGACAGCGCCTCGCCGTCGACGTCCTCGGCGATGATCAGCAGCGGCTTGGAGGTACCGCTCTGCAGGATCTTCTCCAGCAGCGGGAGGATCTCCTGGATCGAGGAGATCTTGCCCTGGTGGATCAGGATGTACGGCTCCTCGAGAACCGCCTCCTGACGCTCCGCGTCGGTGACGAAGTACGGCGACAGGTAGCCCTTGTCGAACTGCATGCCCTCGGTGAAGTCCAGCTCCACGCCGAAGGCGTTCGACTCCTCGACGGTGATGACACCGTCCTTGCCGACCTTGTCGATCGCCTCGGCGATCAGCTCGCCGACCTGGGTGTCCTGCGCGGAGAGGGACGCGACGGCGGCGACGTCGTCCTTGCCCTCGATCTCACGGGCGATGGACAGCAGGTGCTCGGAGACGGCGGCGACGGCCTTGTCGATGCCCTTCTTGAGGGCGGCCGGGCCGGCGCCCGCGGCGACGTTGCGCAGACCCTCGTTGACCAGGGCCTGGGCCAGCACGGTGGCGGTGGTGGTGCCGTCACCCGCGACGTCGTTGGTCTTGGTGGCGACCTCCTTGACGAGCTGCGCGCCAAGGTTCTCGTACGGGTCGTCCAGCTCGACCTCACGGGCGATGGTGACGCCGTCGTTGGTGATGGTCGGGGCACCGAACTTCTTGTCGATGACGACGTTGCGGCCCTTGGGGCCGATGGTCACCTTGACGGTGTCGGCCAGCTTGTTGACACCGCGCTCCAGCGAGCGGCGGGCGTCCTCGTCGAACTGCAGGATCTTCGCCATGTTCCCTATTCCCTCGGGGCTGCGGCCGGCCGACCGGCCTCCGAACTACCTGAACCAACAACCACGCCCCGGGCCCCTGTCACTAGGGACACGGATCCGGGGCGGGTCGGAACGACTTACTTCTCGATGATGGCGAGAACGTCGCGGGCGGAGAGGACGAGGTACTCCTCGCCCTGGTACTTCACCTCGGTGCCGCCGTACTTCGAGTACAGGACGATGTCACCGACGGCGACATCGAGCGGCAGCCGCTGGCCGTCCTCGAAGCGGCCCGGGCCGACAGCCAGGACGACACCCTCCTGGGGCTTCTCCTTGGCCGTGTCCGGGATAACCAGGCCGGAGGCCGTGGTGGTCTCGGCGTCGAGCGGCTGGACCACGATGCGGTCCTCGAGCGGCTTGATGGCAACCTTGCTGCTGGTGGTCACGTCCGAGCTCCCCTTCGGAGATTACGGGGCTTTCTAACGGGTAGGGGCGAACCTGCGCATCTGCCGTCGCGGGGGTCAGAAGCGCGTCTTCGCGTTAGCACTCCCCCACTGGGGAGTGCCAAGGACGACCATAGGCCGCCGTTAGCACTCAGTCAACCAGAGTGCCAACGACGCGCACTGCGGGCTCGGCCGGCGGGCGAGTGTCCGTACTCGTGTACGGCGCCCGCGACACCCGACGACTCGGGCACCGACGGGCCGACCGGTCAGAATGAGCCCGTGGACACCGAGAACCTCCAGCCCCTGCTGACCCCCGAGGGTCAGGCCCTGCTCGCCGAGCTGCGCGAGTTCGCCCCCGAGGAGGAGCTGGCGCTGGCCACCCGGCTGCGGCGGGAGCACCCGGCGGAGCTGGTGTCGGCGGCGTTCGGCCAGGCACGGCTGCGGCAGCGGGCGCGGGCGAAGTTCGGGGCGGACGCCGACCTGATGTACTTCACGCCCAACGGGGTCGAGCAGTCCACCCGGCGCAGCGTGGCCGAGTGGCGGGCCCGCCGCTTCGCCGAGCTGGGCGTGCGCACCCTGGCGGACCTGTGCTGCGGCATCGGCGGGGACGTGCTGGCGCTGGCCCGGGCCGGGATCCGGGTGCTGGCCGTCGACAAGGACCCGGCGGCCTGCGCCGCCACCGCCGCCAACGCCGCCGCGCTGGGCCTGGCGGAGCTGGTGGAGGTGCGCTGCGCGGACGTCGCCGAGGTGGACGTCACCGGCTACGACGCGGTGTTCACCGACCCGGCCCGGCGCACCTCGCGCGGCCGGGTGTTCGACCCGGAGGCGTACGCCCCGCCGCTCTCCTGGGCGATCGAGGCCGGCCGGCGGACCCCGATCGGCGCGTTGAAGGTCGCCCCGGGCATCCCGCACGAGGCCGTCCCGGCGGACGCCGAGGCCGAGTGGGTCTCCGACCACGGGGACGTCAAGGAGGCGGTGCTCTGGTTCGGCACCGGGGCGGTCCGCCCGCACCGCGCGACCCTGCTGCCGCACGGCGACAGCCTGACCGGCGGCGACCTGCCCGACCCGCCGGCCGGCCCGGTCGGGCGGTACCTGTACGAGCCGGACGGCGCGGTGATCCGGGCGCACCTGGTGGCCGAGGTGGCCGGGCAGGTCGACGGCCGGCTGATCGACCCGAAGATCGCCTACGTGACCTCGGACCGGCTGGTCGCCACCCCGTACGCGCACGCCTTCGAGCTCACCGACGTGCTCCCGTACAACGTCAAGAAGCTGAAGGCGCTGCTGCGCGAGCGCGGGGTCGGCACGGTGGTGATCAAGAAGCGCGGGATGGCGATCACCCCGGAGGAGCTGCGCCGCCAGCTCAAGCCCTCCGGGCCGGACTCCGTCACGGTGATCCTCAGCCGCACCGACAACGGGCCGCTGATGATGCTCGGACAGCCGGTGGGCCGCCCGGTCTGAGCGGCTACGAGGGCGGCGCCTGGATGTAGTCCTCCAGCCGGGCCACCGAGAAGCCCTGCTCCTGGATCCGGGCCAGCAGGTCCGCGAACATCTGGGTCATGGTGGCGCCCTTGAGCTCCTTGGGGCCGCGGAAGTGCGCCAGGATGATGTCGCCGGGCTTCAACTTCTTGTCGCCCGCCTGGTACTGCATGTCGTGGATCTGCATCGACTCGCGCCACAGCACGATCGCGCGCGGGCCGCACTGCTGCACCGAGGTGTTGAGCATCGGGGTGTTGGCGCCGTCGCCGAACGGCGGGCGGAACAGCAGCGGGGCGGTGCCGTACTGCTGGGTGAGCGCGGCCTGGTCCTCGCAGATCTCGGACTTCTG
Organism: Kitasatospora sp. NPDC029367; assembly: GCF_055569135.1. Taxonomy (NCBI): domain Bacteria; kingdom Bacillati; phylum Actinomycetota; class Actinomycetes; order Kitasatosporales; family Streptomycetaceae; genus Kitasatospora; species Kitasatospora sp. NPDC029367. The sequence continues at coordinate 39,878 of NZ_JBVHYH010000028.1, read as the reverse complement.
CTTGTCGGCCGAGAGCTTGCTCATCACCGGGTGGGTGACGGTGTGGTTCTGGATGTGGTTGCCCAGCGCCTGGAGCGGCTTGAAGTAGCCGTAGTCGTTCTTGACGATGTCCTTGGTCAGGAACATCGAGATCGGCACCTTGAGCTCGGTCAGCATCTCGACGAACTTCGGGTCCTTCTCGGCGCCGTCGTCGATGGTGATGAAGACGACCTTGTCGGTGGTCTTCACATCGCTGAACACCGGTACGGTGCCGGTGCGTTCGAGCTTGACGGGCTTGTCGGCCGGCGGCGCGGGAGCCGGGGCGAGCGGCTTGAGGTTCCACTTCGCCCAGGCCGCGGCGTCGCCCTGGGCCGGGGCCGCGCCGGGCGTGGTGGCCGCCGCACCGGGGGTGCCGCCGGCGGGCGGCTGGGTCGCCGCCGCCGTCCCGGCCGTGCTCGCGGCCGGGGCGGCGCTGCCGCCGCCCCCGTTGTCGCCGCACGCGGTGGCGAAGGCCAGCAGGGCCACCGCCCCCGCCGCGTACGCCCTGGTCCTGGTCCTACTCAGCCCGTCCCTGTTCACCGCACCGCGCTCCCGGTCCCGTCCAGCGTTCTCTCAGCTATGCACGGTAGCGCCGCCGCGGCGGTTCCCGTCCGGGCCCTGCTCGACGTGCTCGCTGGTGAAGGACCAGCGGTGCACCGGACGGCCCAGCAGTTCGGCCGGCGGGTCGGCGACCGGCACGGGCTCGCCGCTCCACCAGGTGATCAGCAGCACCCTCTCGCCGGAGGCGGAGAGCAGTTCGAGGCGCTCCAGCCCGGCCGTGCCGCGGACCGCGGGAATCGCGAACTCCCGTACCCAGGCGGCGAGTTCGGCCCCGCGGCCGTCCGCCGCGCGGGCCTCCCACATCGCGGCGACGGTCACGCGGCGCCGCCGCCGAGGGCCTGGTAGGCCTGGCCGTGGACGTCGCCGTGCCCGGCATCCCCGGCCGGGACGTGGACGTCGGTGACGGGCAGCGAGGAGTCCGCGGACAGCTCGAAGGCGGACGGGGTGCGGCCGCGCCACACCATCTCGGAGCCCAGCGCCGCCACCATCGCGCCGTTGTCGGTGCACAGGCCCGGCCGGGGCACCCGCAGCCGGATGCCGGCCCGGTCGCAGCGCTGCTGGGCCATCTCGCGCAGCCGGGAGTTGGCCGCGACGCCGCCGCCGATCATCAGGTGGTCGACGCCGCTGTCCTTGCAGGCCTTGACGGCCTTGCGGGTGAGCACGTCGGTGACCGCCTCCTGGAAGGAGGCCGCGACGTCGGCGATCGGCACCTCCTCGCCGGCCCGGCGCTTGGCCTCCACCCAGCGGGCGACGGCGGTCTTGAGGCCGGAGAAGGAGAAGTCGTACTCGGGGTCGTTCTTCCCGGTCAGGCCGCGCGGGAAGGCGATCGCCTTCGGGTCCCCCTCGCGGGCCGTCCGGTCGACGATCGGGCCGCCGGGGAAGCCCAGGCCGAGCACCCGGGCGACCTTGTCGAAGGCCTCGCCGGCCGCGTCGTCGATGGTCGCGCCGAGCGGGCGGACGTCGGTGGTGATGTCCTCGCTGAGCAGCAGCGAGGAGTGCCCGCCGGAGACCAGCAGGGCCATCGTCGGCGAGGGCAGCCGGCCGTGCTCCAGCTGGTCGACGCAGATGTGCGAGGCGAGGTGGTTGACCCCGTACAGCGGCTTGTCGAGCGCCCAGGCGTACGCCTTCGCCGCGCTGACGCCGACCAGCAGCGCGCCCGCCAGGCCGGGGCCGGCGGTGACGGCGATGCCGTCCAGGTCGGTGGCCTTGATGCCGGCGGTGTCCAGGGCGCGCTGGATGGTCGGGACCATCGCCTCCAGGTGGGCGCGGCTGGCGATCTCCGGGACGACGCCGCCGAAGCGGGCGTGGTCGTTGACGCTGGAGGCGACCGCGTCGGCCAGCAGCGTGGTGCCGCGCACGATGCCGACGCCGGTCTCGTCGCAGGAGGTCTCGATGCCCAGGACGAGCGGTTCGTCAGCCATGGGGGGTGTCCTCAATGTCCTTCGGGTCGGTGCTGTCAGTGCTCGGGTTCTCGAGGCGCATCACCAGCGCGTCGACGTCGGCGGGCTGGTAGTAGCCGCGCCGGATGCCCACCGGTTCGAAGCCGTGGCGCTCGTAGAGCCGCTGGGCGCGCTGGTTGTCCACCCGCACCTCCAGCAGCAGGTCGGCGCAGCCGCGCCGGGCGGCCTCGTGGATCAGGTCGGTGAGCAGGGCGGTGCCGAGGCCGGCGCCCTGGTGGCGCTCGTCCACGGCGATGGTCTGGACGTCGCCGTCACCGGCGACGGCCATCAGGCCGGCGTAGCCGACGATCGTGCCGTCCGCGGCGGTGGCGACCGAGTAGTGGCGGGTGCCGCCGGGGTGGGCCTCGGCGAGCTCGGACCAGAACATCCCGGCGGACCAGGCGTCCTCGGGGAACAGCCTGAGCTCCAGGTCCAGCACCGGCTCGATGTCCCACCAGCGCATCGGGCGCAGGGTGGTGCCGTGGTTCACGCCGGGAACACCGCCTTGCCCCCCAGGACGTTCTTGTAGCCCGCCGGGACCTGGGCGTCCGGGCGGCGCAGGTACAGCGGCACGTTCGGCAGCAGCTCGCGCCCGGCGGCCAGCTCGGCGGCGGCGAAGCCGGCCAGGGCGCCGGCCGAGACGTGCTCGGGGCCGTGGGCGCCCGGGAAGGCCTCGGGGTAGAGCAGCGCGCCGGCGCCCACCGAGCGGGCGGCGGGCGTCAGCTCGGCCGGGCGGTCCACGCCGGGGCCCTCGGTGCGGTTGCCCTCGGCGTCGTAGGAGGCCCAGTAGACCTCCTTGCGGCGCGCGTCGGTGGCGACCGTGAACGGCTGCCCGGCCAGGCCCTCGGCGCGGGCCTGGAAGGCGATCGCGTCCAGGGTGCAGACGCCGTGCACGGGCAGGCCGAGCGCGTGGCCGAGCGCGGCGGCGGTCACCAGACCGACCCGCAGGCCGGTGTACGGGCCCGGGCCGACGCCGACCGCGATGCCGGTGAGCCGGCTCTTGTCCACTCCGGCGGCCCGCAGGACCTGGTCGATCGCGGGCAGCAGCAGTTCGCCGTGGCGCCTGGCGTCGACCTGGTGGGTCTCGGCGAGGACGGCCGTGCCGTCGTGGACGGCGGCGGTGACGGCGGGGGTAGCGGTGTCGAACGCGAGCAGCAGCACGGGTCAAGGTTAGACCGACGTTGGGCCGACCGGCCGATCGAGCTGGTGTCCCCCTCCGGAACACACGTACTGGCCACCCGCCGACCCGCCCGGGGGACCTGGCACGATAAGGGCGGTACGTACAGCGGACGGCGGCGGGAGCGGGCACGTGGCGAAGATGGGTCCTGGAGTGGTGGTCACGGGGTTGACCCTGGGGGCCCTGGCAGTGGTGAGCCTGCTGGCCTTCCAGGCCAACGGCGCCCAGGACCGCGCGGGCGGAGCCAGGCCGACCGTCGCCTCGACGTCCACCGGCCCGGCCGCCTCCGCGACGCCGAGCGCCTCCGCCACCCCGACCGTCCCGCCGCTGCCGGCCACCTCGGGCAGCGGCACGCGGGTCGTCTACTCGGCCGGCGGCCACTTCGTCTGGCTGGTCGACCCGAAGAAGAACCCGCAGGTCGCGGCCGCCTTCGCGGTCACCCCGGGCTCGGTCGAGCCCGCCCCGGGCAGCTACTCGGTGTACAGCCGCACCCAGACCGCCACCGGGACGGACGGCAAGCAGATCGAGCACGTGGTGCGCTTCGCGCAGCAGAACGGCGTGGTGTTCGGATTCAGCGCGGCGCTGGACGGCACGACGCCGACCGCCGACCCGAAGGCCAAGACCGGCGGCATCCGCAGCGGCCGCCCCGAGGGGCAACTGCTCTGGGACTTCGCGCCGACCGGCACCAAGGTGGTCGTGGTCCCGTAGGACGGGCGGACGGGGCGGACGGGGCGGACGGGCGGGCGCCCGGCAGCGCTAGGCGGCGGCCCGGGGCGCGCCCGCCTCGGGTTCCTCGTCGGCCTGCCGGGCCTTCGGCTCGGGCGGCCTGGACACCGCCTCGGCGGCCGCGCAGGCGGCCAGCAGGGCCCGCATCGGCTCTCCCGGAGCGCGGCGGGCGGACTCTCCGGCCCCGGTGTCGCGCACGGAGCGCTCCGGGGCGGGGGTGGTGCTCGACATGGCGCCTCCCTAGTTAGGCAGACCTAACCGCAGCACCCATCCCACCACGCCCGGCGCCCCGCCCGCAACACCTTGCCGACGGCCTGTCGGCAAAACGGTGGAACCCGATCGACCTGTGCCGGGGGCGCCTACTCGGCCAGCCCGGCCAGCCCGGCCAGCGGGACGCCCGCCCAGCGCGGCCCGATGCCGGTGAGCAGCACCCGGCGCGGGTCGTGGTCCTCCCCGGCGGTGTCACCGATCGCCCGCTCGATCCGGACCTCCAGGCGCTCCTCGGACAGCCGCTCGACCTTGCCCTCGCCCCACTCGACCACGATCACCGACTCCGGCAGCGAGACGTCCAGGTCGAGGTCCTCCATCTCGTCGAGGTCCCCGCCCAGCCGGTACGCGTCCACGTGCACCAGGGCCGGGCCGCCGACCAGCGAGGGGTGCACCCGGGCGATCACGAAGGTCGGCGAGGTCACCGCCCCGCGCACCTGCAGCCCCTCCCCCAGGCCCCGGGTCAGCGTGGTCTTCCCCGCCCCCAGCTCACCGGAGAGCAGCACCAGGTCCCCCGGCCGCAGCAGCGCGGCCAGCTCCCGGCCGAGCCGGCCCATCCGCTCCGGAGTGGGGACGGTCAGAGTGGCGTGCGAGCCCATGCGCGTGTCTTGCCCTTCAGTCCGTAGCGGCGTACCGACCACCGGCCGCCACCGCTACCGTGCCACATCACCGCACCCTGCCGTGGCGCGCGGGTGCCCGGCGGGCCCGACGGGGGCCCGGGCCGGTCTCAGGCGGGGTCGACGGCCGGATCCGGGTCCGCGTCCGGGCGCGCGTCCGGGTCCGAGGCCGCTGGAGGACGCTCCTCCCGGGGCGGTTCGGCCGCGAGTTCGAGGACGGCCGGCGGCAGCGGCGCGGCACCGGCGAAGTCGGCGGCCCGGCGCAGCAGCCGCGCCAGCTCGTGGTCGACCAGCTCCGGGCGCTCCAGCAGCACCAGGTGCCCGGCGCCCTCGGCCAGCACCAGTTCGGCCCCCGGCAGCCGCTCGGCCATCGCCTCGCTGTGCGCCGAGGGCGTCAGCAGGTCCTTCGTCCCGGCCAGCACCAGGGCCGGCAGGCCGCGCAGGGCGGCCAGCGCCCCGTACTTCTCGTGCGCGCCGAACACCGGGTAGAACTCGGCGACCACGTCGATCGGGGTGGCGTCCAGCAGCTGCTCGGCGAAGCGCACCACGCCGGGGTCGACGTCCCGGCCGCCGAAGGAGAACCGCCGGTAGAACAGGGCGGCCACGTCCGAGCCGATCCGCCGGCTCGCCTCCACCAGGTCGACCTGACGGCCGAGCAGCTTCACCACCCCGGGCGCGACCTTCTTGAACAGCTTGGCCCCCGCCTTCGGCAGACCGAGGCTCACCTCGTTCCAGTCCCCCGCCAGGGTGCCGACCAGCGCGACCCCGGCGACTCGCGTCCGGAACAGCTCAGGGTGCTGGTCGGCCAGCGCCATCACCGTCATGCCGCCCATCGAATGGCCCACCAGCACCAGCGGCCCGGTCGGCGCGACGGCGTCGATCACCGCCTTGAGGTCACCGCCCAGCTGGTCGATGCTGGCCGGCTCGCCCGCCAGGTACGAGCGGGAGCGCTCGGAGCGGCCGTGGCTGCGCTGGTCCCAGAAGACCAGCCGCAGGCCCTGGCGCAGCGCCGCCCGCTGGAAGTGCCAGCTGTCCTGGTTGAGGCAGTAGCCGTGGCTGAACACCACGGTCAGCGGCTGAGAGGGGGTGCCGTCCGGCTCGTCCCAGCCGGTGCCGTCCAGCTCGACGTACAGCTCGGTGCCGTCCGGCGCGGCCACCGTCAGCGGGCGCCCGCGCAGCGAACCGTACGGGGCGGCCGCCTCCAGCTCGGCCCGGGCCCGGCGGCGCATCGCCCGGCCGACCGTCAGCCGCTCGATCGCGACGCCCGCGGCCGCGCCGGCCGCCAGCACGCCGACCGATATCCCGATCACACCGGCCCGGCTCACCCCGGTGGCCGCGCCGGCCGCCTTGGCCACCGCCGCGACCGGGTTGCTGTCGGCCGGCGTGTCGGTCATGCCGTACGGCCCCCGTCGTGGCCGCCGCCGTGGCTCCCGTCCAGGTAGCGGCGGGGCACCCGGGTGCCGATCCGGGTGATGATCTCGTACGAGATGGTGCCGCAGGCGCGGGCCCAGTCCTCGGCGGTCGGCTCACCGCGCTCGCCGTTGCCGAACACCAGCACCTCGTCGCCGGTCTCGGGGGTGTCGCCGCCCAGGTCCACCACGAACTGGTCCATCGCGACCCGGCCGGCCACCGTGCGCCACTTGCCGCCGATCTGCACCGGGCCGGTGCCGCTGCCGTGCCGCGGTACGCCGTCGCCGTAGCCGACCGGGACCAGGCCCAGCGTGGTCGGACCGGGCGTCACGTAGTGGTGGCCGTAGCTGACCCCGTGCCCGCCGGGGACGTGCTTGACCAGCGCCAGCCGGGCGGTCAGCGCCATCACCGGGCGCAGCCCGAAGTCGGCCGGCGAGCCCACCTCGGGCACCGGCGACAGCCCGTACGCGGCCAGGCCGGTGCGGACCAGGTCGAAGTGCGACTCGGGCAGCAGCAGGGTGGCCGGGGAGTTGGCCAGGTGCCGGACCTCGGGGCGCAGCCCGGCGGCCTCGGCCTGCGCCAGCGCGGTGCGGAAGGAGTCCAACTGGGCCTGGATCGAGGGGTGGCCGGGCTCGTCGGCGGCGGCGAAGTGCGACCAGACGCCGACCACCCGCAGCAGCCCCTCCGCCTCGGCCCGCCGGCTCTCGGCCACCAGCTGCGGCCAGTCGTGCGGCTGGCAGCCGTTGCGGCCGAGGCCGGTGTCGGCCTTGAGGTGGACGCGCGCCGGAACGCCGGTCTGCCGAACGGCCGTCAGCAGCTCCTCCAGCGCCCACCGGCCGCTGACCGAGATGTCCAGGTCCGCGCGCAGCGCCTCGCGCCACGGCCCGCCCGGCGTCCACAGCCAGCACAGGATGCGGGCCTGGTCGGGGCGGATGCCCGCGGCCCGCAGCGCCAACGCCTCGTCCGGCGTCGCGCAGCCGAGCCAGCTGACCCCGTTCGCGACCGCCTCGCGGGCGCACTCGACCGCGCCGTGGCCATAGGCGTCCGCCTTGACCGCGAGCATCACCGCCGTGCTCCCGACGCGTTCCCGCAGGCTGGCGAGGTTGCCGCGCAGGGCGGCGAGATCGATGGTCGCCTCGGCCCGTACGCCGTCGGTGAGGGTGGCCGTTCCGGTCGTGTTCGCAGTTGTCATCAGGGTCAGTCTCCCAGACGTCCCGGAGTCCTCGCCGAACGGGCCTTCGGCGCGGTGGTCGGCACCGTGACCCCCGGCACCCCGCCGACCTGCGGCGGACGGCTCGTCCACCCGGTTCAGGACGCGCTGCACGGAGGTCTCGGTTCCGCCCTGGGGCGGGGCCGGACCGCGGTCACGGCTGCCGGACGGCCCGCCAGACCGCGGGCAGCGCATCGGCCACCGCGAGCGCCGTCACCGGCGCCCCGGGCTCGCCCGCCGCCTCCCGGCCCGCCAGGCCGTGCAGGTAGGCGGCCACCGAGGCGGCGTCCAGCGGCGGCAGGCCCGCGGCCAGCAGCGAACCGGCCAGCCCGGCCAGTACGTCCCCGCTGCCCGCGGTGGCCAGCCAGGAGGTGCCGGTGGGGTTCACCCGGACGGCCCCGCCCGGGTCGGCCACCACCGTGGTGGAGCCCTTGAGCAGCACGGTGGCCCGGTAGGCGGCGGCCAGCCGGCGGGCGGTGGCCAGCCGGGTGGCGGCCAACTCCTCGGCGGCGGGCGGCGCGGTGCCGTCGGCGCCGGCCAGCAGCCGGGCGGCCTCGCCGGTGTGCGGGGTCAGCAGGGTGGGCGCGGTACGGCCGGCCAGCGCCCGCGGACCGAGCCGGCCCAGCTCGGTCAGCCCGTCCGCGTCCACCAGCACCGGGACGTCGGCCGCCAGCGCCTCGGCCAGCGCCTGCCGCGCCCCCTCGCCGCCGCCCGGCCCGACCACCCAGGCCTGCACCCGACCGGCCCCGGCCGGGCCGCCCTCGGTGACCAGCGTCTCCGGGAAGCGGCGCACCACCTCCTCGGCCGCCGTGCCGACGTACCGGACGGCACCCGCACCGCCGTGCAGCGCCCCGGCGACCGACAGCAGGGCCGCCCCCGGGTACCGCGCCGAGCCGGCCGCCACCCCGACCACACCGCGCCGGTACTTGTCGCTCTCCGCGCCCGGCAGCGGCAGCAGCGCCGCCACGTCCGCGTGCTGCAGGGCCGTCACCTCCGGCCCGGGCGGTTGCAGGCCGATGTCCACCAGCTGCACGGCGCCCGCGTACGAAGCCCCGGGGTCGATCAGCAGGCCGGGCTTGTAGGTGCCGAAGCAGACCGTGACGTCCGCGCGCAGCGCCTCCCCCGGCACCTCGCCGGTGTCGGCGTCCACCCCGCTGGGCAGGTCCACCGCGACCACCACCCCGCGCCGCTCGGCCCGCGCGTACGGCACGGCCTCGGGGCGCAGCCCGCCCCGGCCGCCGATGCCGACGATCCCGTCCAGCACCAGGTCCGCGCACGAGAAGTCGGCCAGGCCGACTTCCTGCTCCGCCGTCACCCGCCCGCCAGCCGCCCGCAGCGCGGCCAGCCCACCCGGGTGCGCCTTCGCCGGGGCGAGCAGCACCGCCGTCACCCGCGCCCCGCGCCGGGCCAGCGCCGCCCCGGCGTACAGCGCGTCACCCCCGTTGTCCCCGCTGCCCGCCAGCACCGTCACCCGGCTGCCGTACACCCGCCCCCGACGCCCGATCAGCAGCCGCGCACAGGTCACCGCCAGCCCGGCCGCCGCCCGCTGCATCAGCGTGCCCTCGGGCAGCCGGGCCATCAGCTCGGCCTCCGCGGCCCGGACGGTTTCCACAGGGTGTGCATGGCGCATGGGGAGAACTCCTTCGGCGGTCGGCTACCGCCGACGCTAGCCCGCGCCACCGCCCCACGGGAGCCGGGCCTGCGGCACACTTTCGAGTGACAACCACTTCGATGCCCCGCCGGTGTCGGTCCGTACGCCTACCTTGTGGCTCGGCACGGACCCACAGGAGGGAGAAGGGCCATGGTCGCCATGCCTGCTGTCGAGCACCCGCTGGGCGAGGACAGCCTTCTCCAGGCGTTTCTGGAGCTGGACACGCCGCCCGGATTCAAGGCAGAGCTCATCGAAGGGGAGATCGTCGTGACGCCGCCACCGGACGGGCCGCACGAGGGCGCGTTCTCGAAGGTCGCGAAGCAGTTCTTCCGGAACGCCGCGATCGAACTGGACATCGCGGGCAACAAGGGCCTCATCACTCCCGGAGGCCGTTTCATCCCCGATGGCACGGTGGTCCCGGAGGACCACTTCGATCATCTGGACTCCTGGGCGCCGACAGAAGGAGTCCTACTCGTCTTCGAGATCACCTCGACCAATCCGCTCAAGGACCGCGAACCCAAGCGCAAGGGCTACGCCGCTGCCGGCATCCCCTGCTACCTGCTGATCGATCGCAGTGAAGGCAAGGTCACGCTGTTCAGCGAACCTGAGAACGGTGACTACAAGAGGCTCGCCCAGACCAGCTTCGGCAAGCCCGTCGACCTGCCCGCCCCGTTCTCCTTCACGCTCGACACGGCGCCCCTGCGGTAGGACGCAGCCACCGCAGGGGCGCCGTTGCCGACGAGCGCAGGACTACTCGACGGTGACCGACTTCGCCAGGTTGCGCGGCTGGTCGACCTCGTGGCCCTTGGCCGTGGCCAGCTCGCAGGCGAAGACCTGGAGCGGGACGGTGGAGACCAGCGGCTGGAGCAGGGTCGGGGTGGCCGGGATGCGGATCAGGTGGTCCGCGTACGGCACGACCGCCTCGTCGCCCTCCTCGGCGATCACGATCGTGCGGGCGCCACGGGCCCGGATCTCCTGGATGTTGGAGACGATCTTGTCGTGCAGGATCGACCGCCCGCGCGGCGAGGGCACGACCACCACGACCGGCAGCCCCTCCTCGATCAGCGCGATCGGGCCGTGCTTGAGCTCGCCCGCCGCGAAGCCCTCGGCGTGCATGTAGGCGAGCTCCTTGAGCTTGAGCGCGCCTTCCAGGGCCACCGGGAAGCCGACGTGGCGGCCGAGGAACAGCACCGAGCGGGCGTCGGCCAGCGAGCGGGCCAGCTCGCGCACCGGCTCCATGGTCTCCAGCACCTGCTCGACCTGCTTCGGCGCGTCGCCGAGCTCGCGGATGATGGTGAAGATCTCGTCGCCCCACTTGGTGCCGCGCACCTGGCCCAGGTAGAGGGCGACCAGGTAGCAGGCGACCAGCTGGGTCAGGAACGCCTTGGTGGAGGCGACCGCGACCTCCGGTCCGGCGTGGGTGTACAGCACCGCGTCCGACTCGCGCGGGATGGTCGAGCCGTTGGTGTTGCAGATCGCCAGCACCTTGGCGCCCTGCTCGCGGGCGTGCCGCAGGGCCATCAGGGTGTCCATGGTCTCGCCGGACTGCGAGATGGCGATGACCAGCGTGCCGGGGCCCATGATCGGGTCGCGGTAGCGGAACTCCGAGGCGACCTCGACCTCGCAGGGGATGCGGGTCCAGTGCTCGATCGCGTACTTGGCGATCATGCCGGCGTGGAAGGCCGTGCCGCAGGCGACGATGACGACCTTGTCGACCGAGCGCAGGTCGGCGTCGGAGATCCGCAGCTCGTCGAGGGTCAGCCGGCCGTCGGTGCCGATCCGGCCGAGGAGGGTGTCGGCGACGGCCTTCGGCTGCTCGGCGATCTCCTTGAGCATGAAGTAGTCGTAGCCGCCCTTCTCGGCGGCGGAGGCGTCCCAGTCGACGTGGTACTCGCGCACCTCGGCCGGGGTGCCGTCGAAGTTGGTGACGGTCACGCCCTCCCGGCGCAGCTCGACGACCTGGTCCTGGCCCAGCTCGATCGCCTCGCGGGTGTGCGCGATGAAGGCGGCGACGTCGGAGGCGAGGAAGTTCTCGCCCTCGCCGCGGCCCACCACGAGCGGGGAGTTGCGACGGGCGCCGACCACCACGCCGGGCGCGTCCGCGTGGACGGCGACGAGGGTGAAGGCGCCGTCCAGCCGGCGGCAGACCACGCGCATGGCCTCGGCCAGGTCACCCTCGTAGGCCTCGCCGAGCAGGTGGGCGACGACCTCGGTGTCGGTCTCGGACCGGAGGGTGTGGCCGCGCTCGGCGATCTCGGCGCGCAGCTGGGCGAAGTTCTCGATGATGCCGTTGTGGACCACGGCCACCCGGCCGTCGTCGTCCAGATGGGGGTGGGCATTGGCGTCCGTCGGGCCGCCGTGGGTGGCCCAACGGGTGTGGCCGATGCCGGTGGTGCCGCCGGGGAGGGGGGACTCGGCGAGCGACTTCTCCAGGTTGCCGAGCTTTCCGGCCCGCTTGTCGGTGACCAGACTCCACTGCCCCTGGGAGTCCTGCGCCTGCACCGCGACACCGGCCGAGTCATAGCCCCGGTACTCCAGTCGCTGCAGGCCCGCGATTACTACGTCGAGGGCGGACTGCGCGCCCACGTATCCAACAATTCCGCACATGCGTGCCAGCATAAGGGCGGTTCTGTGGCCGTTTTCCCGTCTTTCCCGGCTCGCCCCAACGCTGCGTGACCGACACCACAACCACGGTGAACACCGCGACGGCTCACAATGGAGCATGTGCTGACCGAACTCTGTACGCGGGGCGCCGCCACGCCCGGCCCGTCCCCGTCCCCCTACGTGGACCTCAGCCGGGCCGAGTGGAGCGCGCTGCGCGAGCGTACGCCACTGCCGCTGACCGCCGAGGAGGTGGAGCAGCTGCGCGGCCTCGGCACTGCACTCGACCTCGACGAGGTGCGTGACGTCTACCTGCCGCTGTCCCGGCTGCTGAACCTCTACATCCACGCCACGCACGAACTGCGCGGCGCGGTGGGCACGTTCCTGGACACCCCGGACACCGAGCGCACCCGTACCCCGTTCGTCATCGGCGTGGCCGGCTCGGTCGCCGTCGGCAAGTCCACCACCGCCCGGCTGCTCCAGGCCCTGCTGGCCCGCTGGCCCGAGCACCCCCGGGTGGAGCTGGTCACCACCGACGGCTTCCTGCTGCCCAACGCCGAGCTGCGCCGCCGCGGCCTGATGGCCCGCAAGGGCTTCCCGGAGTCGTACGACCGCCGGGCCCTGATGCGCTTCGTCGCGGACGTGAAGGCGGGCAAGGACCTGGTGACGGCGCCGGTGTACTCGCACCTGGTGTACGACATCGTGCCGGACCAGCGGCTGACGGTGGAGCGCCCGGACATCCTGATCGTCGAGGGCCTGAACGTGCTCCAGCCGGCCCTGCCGGGCACCGACGGCCGGACCAGGCTCGCGGTGGCGGACTACTTCGACTTCTCGATCTACGTCGACGCCCGCACCGACGACATCGAGCACTGGTACCTGGACCGCTTCCGCAAGCTGCGGCAGACGGCCTTCCAGGACCCGAACTCCTACTTCCGCCGCTTCACCGAGGTGCCGGAGGAGGAGGCGATGGAGTACGGCCGGCAGGTCTGGCGCACCATCAACAAGCCCAACCTGCTGGAGAACGTGCTGCCGACCCGCGGCCGGGCCACCCTGGTCCTGCAGAAGGGCGCCGACCACAAGGTCCGCCGGGCGCTGCTGCGCAAGCTCTGAACGGACGTGGCGCACGGCGAAGGGCCCCCGCACCGGGCGGGGACCCTTCGCCGTGTCCGGGGCGGCTCAGCCCAGGTGGGTGCGGACCGCCTCGGCGAGGCGCTGCCCGACGGCCTCGGCCTGCACCGGGTCGGCGGCCTCGACCATGACCCGGACCAGCGGCTCGGTGCCGGAGGGGCGCAGCAGCACCCGGCCGGTGGAGCCCAGCTCGGCCTCGGCGGCGGCGACCGCGGCGGCCAGCTCGGTGCTGGTGCCCACCCGGCTCTTGTCGACGCCCTTGACGTTGATCAGCACCTGCGGCAGCCGGGTCATCACGGCGGCCAGGTCGGCCAGCGGCTGCTTGGTGGCGGCCAGCCGGGCGCCCAGCATCAGGCCGGTCAGGGTGCCGTCGCCGGTGGTGGCGTGGTCCAGGAGGATGACGTGGCCGGACTGCTCGCCGCCCAGCGCGAAGCCGTGCTCCTTCATCGCCTCCAGCACGTAGCGGTCGCCGACGGCGGTCTCCACCAGGTCGACGCCCTCGCGCTCCATCGCCAGCTTGAAGCCGAGGTTGGACATCACGGTGGCGACCGCGGTGTTGCCGCGCAGGGTGCCGGCCTCCTTCATGGCGATCGCGAGGATCGCGATGATCTGGTCGCCGTCCACCTCGTTGCCCTCGGCGTCGGCGGCCAGGCAGCGGTCCGCGTCGCCGTCCAGGGCGATGCCGAGGTCGGCCCGGTACTCCTTCATCGCGGCGCGCAGCCGGTCCAGGTGGGTGGAGCCGACGCCGTCGTTGATGTTGAGGCCGGTGGGCTCGGCCCCCAGGGTGTGGACGACCTCGGCGCCGGCCCGGGCGAAGGCCTCGGGGGCGACGTAGGCGGCGGCGCCGTGGGCGCCGTCGATGACGACCCTGATGCCGTCCAGGCGGTTGGGCAGCACGCCGATCAGGTGGGCGACGTACTTGTCGAAGCCCTCGGTGTACTCGCGGACCCGGCCGACGGCGGCACCGGTCGGGCGGTTCCAGTCCTCGCCGTCGACGGTGTGCTTGCGGTAGTGGGCCTCGATCGCGTCCTCGATCCGGTCGTCCAGCTTGTGGCCGCCGCGGGCGAGGAACTTGATGCCGTTGTCCGGCATGGCGTTGTGGCTGGCGGACAGCATCACGCCGAAGTCGGCGCCGAGCGCGCCGGTGAGGTACGCCACGGCGGGGGTGGGGAGGACACCGACCCGGAGCACGTCGACGCCGGAGCTGGCCAGGCCGGCGATGACCGCGGCCTCCAGGAACTCGCCCGAGGCACGGGGGTCACGGCCGACCACCGCGACCGGCCGGTGCCCGTCGAACGCGCCGGCCTCGCCGAGCACGTGGGAGGCCGCGACCGACAGGCCGAGCGCCAGCTCCGCCGTCAGGCCCTCGTTGGCCACACCGCGTACGCCGTCCGTACCGAAGAGTCGTCCCACTGTCCCGTCCTCCATCACCATGCTCGGAACCCACCTTGATCCCGGCCGCCGCACGTTAGCCGGGGAACACGTCGCCCCGGAGTACACGAGGTACTCCGGGGCGACGGTTTGCGCAACCAGGGGGTGCGCCGCCAGGGCGGACCGCACCCCCGGGGACGCGATTAGCGCTTGCTGTACTGCGGCGCCTTGCGGGCCTTCTTGAGACCGGCCTTCTTGCGCTCGACGGCGCGGGCGTCACGGGTCAGGAAGCCGGCCTTCTTGAGGGCGCCGCGGTTGTTGTCCACGTCGGCCTCGTTCAGGGCACGGGCGACGCCGAGGCGCAGCGCGTAGGCCTGGCCGGAGACGCCGCCACCGCTGATGCGGGCGACGACGTCGTAACGGCCGTCCAGCTCGAGGAGCTTGAAGGGCTCGTTCACGGTCTGCTGGTGCACCTTGTTCGGGAAGTAACCCTCGAGGGTGCGACCGTTGATCTTCCACTGGCCGGTGCCGGGGACGATGCGCACGCGGGCGATCGCCTCCTTGCGACGGCCGAGGCCGGCGCCCGGGGTGGCCTCGCCGAAGCGGCCGGCCAGGGACTCGGAGGTGTAGCTCTCCTCGGAGGTGTACTCGCCCTCGACGGCCTCAACGGCCTCGTCGAAGTCGACCTCAAGGGTTTCAGTGGTCTCGGCCACGATGTTCCTCAGCTCTTTTCAGTGTTGGGGGGCTTGGTGGCCGAATTACTGCGCGACCTGGGTGATCTCGAACGGCACCGGCTGCTGGGCAGCGTGGGGGTGCTGGTCGCCCGAGTAGACCTTCAGCTTCGAGAGCATCTGACGGCCCAGGCTGTTCTTGGGGATCATGCCCTTGATGGCCTTCTCGACGGCCTTCTCCGGGTTGTTCGCCAGCAGGTCGTCGTAGCGCACCGAGCGCAGACCGCCCGGGAAGCCCGAGTGGCGGTAGGCCAGCTTCTGGGTCTTCTTGTTACCGGACAGGTGCACCTTGTCGGCGTTGATGATGATGACGAAGTCACCAGTGTCAACGTGCGGCGCGTAGATCGCCTTGTGCTTGCCCCGGAGGAGGTTGGCGGCCTGGGAGGCCAGGCGGCCGAGCACGACGTCGGTCGCGTCGATGACGTGCCACTGACGCTGGACGTCGCCGGGCTTGGGGCTGTACGTACGCACGGTCGTAGCCTTCGCTTTTCAGTGAGTGAGTCCTGACAGGAGCACCCGGACGGAAGAGCAGCCTGATCACCCTTGGACGCAATTCAAGGGGGACCGCTGGTCGTCGACCTGATGTCTCCGGCGTACCGACCTCTCACGTGAGATAGAGCGAGCCAATACGCACATCAAGCGTCCAGGTTACCGGGCGGGCGGGAAGGGGTCAAAAATCGCCTCTCGCCCACCCGGCCGTCACTCAGCGTTCGCGCTCGACCCGGGTGACGTCCCAGACCGGCTCCGGCGCCTCATAGACCCTGCCGTCCGCCCCGAACACCAGGAAGCGGTCGAAGGTCTTGGCGAACCAGCGGTCGTGGGTGACGCACAGCACCGTGCCGTCGAAGGCCTCCAGCCCGGACTGCAGCGCCTCGGCGCTCTCCAGGTCCAGGTTGTCGGTCGGCTCGTCGAGCAACAGGGCCGTCACGCCGGAGAGTTCGAGCTTGAGGATCATCAGTCGGGCCTGCTGCCCGCCGGACAGCGACTCGAACTTCTGCTCCTCCTGGCGGTCCAGCTCGTACCGGCGCAGCGCGCCCATCGCGGCGCCGCGGCTGAGCGCGTGCTCCTCCTCGATGATCGAGCGCACGGTACGGCCGAACAGCTCCGGGTGGGCGTGGGTCTGCCGGAAGTGGCCGGGGACGACCCGGGCGCCGAGCTTCCAGTCGCCACTGTGGGCGACGGTGGTGTCCCCCGCGAGCAGCCGCAGCAGGTGCGACTTGCCGGCCCCGTTGGCGCCCAGCACCGCGACCCGCTCGCCGTAGAAGACCTCCAGGTCGAAGGGCTGCATCAGGCCGGTGAGCTCCAGCCGCTCCAGGGTGACGGCGCGCACACCGGTGCGCCCGCCCTTGAGCCGCATGGTGATGGTCTGCTCGCGCGGCGGCGCCTCCGGCGGGCCGGCGTCCTCGAACTTCTTGAGCCTGGTCTGGGCGGCCGAGTAGCGGGAGGCCATCTCGTGGCTGACGGCGGCGGCCTGGCGCAGGGTGACGACCAGCTTCTTGAGCTTGGCGTGCTCCTCGTCCCAGCGGCGGCGCAGTTCCTCGAAGCGCTCGAAGCGGGCCTTGCGGGCCTCGTGGAAGGTGTCGAAGCCGCCGCCGTGCACCCAGACGCTGCTGCCGGCGCCGCCGGACTCGACGCTGATGATCTTGTCGGCGGTGCGGGAGAGCAGCTCGCGGTCGTGCGAGATGAACAGGACGGTCTTCGAGGTGGCCCTGATGGCCTCCTCCAGCCAGCGCTTGGCCGGCACGTCCAGGTAGTTGTCCGGCTCGTCGAGGAGCAGCACCTCCTCCGGGCCGCGCAGCAGCGCCTCCAGCACCAGCCGCTTCTGCTCGCCGCCGGAGAGGGTGTTCAGGCCGCGCCACTGGGCCTTGTCGAAGGGCATCCCGAGGGCCGCCATGGTGCAGACGTCCCAGTCGGTCTCGTAGTCGTAGCCGCCGACGTCGGCCCAGTCGGAGAGCGCCTGGGCGTAGGCCATCTGCGTCTTCTCGTCGTCCTGGGCGATCATCGCCAGCTCGGCGGCGTCCACCGCGCGGGCGGCCGTGGCGATCCGCTCCGGGGCGACCGAGACCAGCAGGTCGCGCACCGAGGCGTCGGCCGGCAGGGCGCCCGGGGTGGCGCTCTGGTCCTCGCGGCCGGTGGTGCCGACGAACTGGCGCATCACGCCGAGCCCGCCGCTGATCGTCACCGTGCCGCCGTGCGGCTGGATGTCCCCCGCGATCATGCGCAGCAGGGTGGTCTTGCCGGCCCCGTTGGCCCCGACCAGCGCGACCGCGGCCCCCTCGCCGACCCGGAAGGACGCGTCGTCGAACAGCACCCGCCCGTCCGGCAGGTAGTACTCCAGGTGCGAAATCTCGACGTGTCCCATGGGAGCGATTGTCCCAAGCGGACGCCCCGGGCCAAAACGGATTACGCGGCCGCCGGCTGCCCGGGCAGGGTGCGCATCCGCCGCGCCTGCCGGTTCCGCTCGGCGAGCTGGTCGTCCGGCGGGTAGCCGACCTCCTCCAGCGTGAGCCCGTACGGCCGGATCACGTTGACGGCCGAGTTGCGCACCCCGCCGGCCAGCACCTCGCCGGGGAACTCCACCGGCCGGTGCCCGTCGCCGACCAGCAGCATCGCGCCGACCAGCGCCCGGACCATGTTGTGGCAGAAGGCGTCGGCCCGCACGGTGGCGACCGCGAGGCTGCCCTCCTGGCTCGCGTAGCTGTCCACCGGGACGCGGTCCCAGTGCAGCTCCAGCAGGGTCCGGATGGTGGTGGCGCCCTCGCGCTTCTTGCAGTACGCGGCGAAGTCGTGCTCGCCGAGCAGCAGCTTCGCGGCCTCGTTCATCTTCTCGACGTCCAGCGGCCGGTCGTGCCACAGCACGTGCCCGCGCAGCAGCGGGTCGACCCCGCCGGGGTGGTCGGCGACCCGGTAGGCGTAGCGGCGCCAGACGGCCGAGAAGCGGGCGTCGAACCCGGCCGGCGCCTCGCCGACCCGGTAGATCCGGACGTCCCCGGGCAGCCGGCCGGCCAGCCGGCGCAGCAGCTTCTCCCGGTGCGCCTCCCACAGCTCGGCCGGCAGGTCGACGTGGGCGACCTGGCCGCGGGCGTGGACGCCGGCGTCGGTACGGCCGGCCACGGTGAGCGGGAACAGCTCCGGGCTGCGGGTGACGATCTGCAGCGCGGTCTCGATCTCCTCCTGGACCGTCCGGCGGCCGCCCTTCTGGCGGGCCCAGCCGGAGAACTCGGCGCCCTGGTAGGCGAGGTCGAGCCGGACCCGGACGTGACCGTCGGCCGGCCCGTCCTTCACCGGCGGCTGCTCGGCGCAATCGTTGACCACTTGCTCCTGCTCCTACGAATAAGGAACGGGCCCGCTCCCCCATCGCTGGGAGAGCGGGCCCGCATCACACCTGGAGGTGTCAGGCCTGCTCGGTGGCCTCGGCCTCGTCGGCCTTGGCCTCGACCGCGGCGTCGGCCTCCTTGACGGCACGCTTGGTGGCGGCCTCGGCCTCGCCGACGGCGGTCTGCGCGACGGTCAGCGCCTCGACCAGCTCGATCACGGCCATCGGGGCGTTGTCGCCACGACGGGGACCGATCTTGGTGATGCGGGTGTAACCACCCGGGCGGTTCTCGTAGCGCGGCGCGATCTCGGTGAAGAGGGTGTGCAGCACCGAGACGTCGGTGATGGTCTTGCGCACCAGGCGACGGTTGTGGATGTCGCCCTTCTTCGCCTTGGTGATCAGCTTCTCCGCCAGCGGGCGCATCCGACGGGCCTTGGCCTCGGTCGTGGTGATGCGGCCGTACTGGAACAGCTCCCGGCACAGACCGGCGAGCAGCAGCGGCTCGTGGTGCGGGCCGCCGCCGAGGCGGGCACCCTTGGTGGGACGCGGCATGGTGACTCCTTGTATCTCCGAATACGGCCGTATCAGGTACCGCAGCGGGCGTACCGGCACTGTTGCCGGCACGACTTGCCATGACGACGGGGGCGGCTCCGTGGAACCGCCCCCGCGGCCAAATCTCTTAGTACTGCTCGGTCTCCGCGTAACCCGCGTCGTCCAGGTCGTCGGCGCCGAAGGCGTCGGCGGCGGCGGTCGGGTCGAACCCGGGCGGGCTGTCCTTGAGGGCCAGGCCCATGCCGGCCAGCTTCGCCTTGACCTCGTCGATCGACTTCGCGCCGAAGTTGCGGATGTCGAGCAGGTCGGCCTCGGAGCGGGCGACGAGCTCACCCACGGTGTGGATGCCCTCGCGCTTGAGGCAGTTGTACGACCGAACGGTGAGCTCCAGCTCCTCGATCGGCAGCGCCAGGTCGGCGGCCAGGGCGGCGTCCGTCGGGGACGGGCCCATGTCGATGCCCTCGGCGTCGATGTTCAGCTCGCGGGCGAGGCCGAACAGCTCCACCAGGGTCTTGCCGGCCGAGGCCATGGCGTCGCGCGGACGCATGGCGGGCTTGGTCTCGACGTCGACGATCAGCTTGTCGAAGTCGGTCCGCTGCTCGACACGGGTGGCCTCGACCTTGTAGGTGACCTTCAGCACGGGGCTGTAGATCGAGTCGACCGGGATGCGGCCGATCTCCTGGCCGGAGGCCTTGTTCTGGACGGCGGAGACGTAGCCGCGACCGCGCTCGACGGTCAGCTCCATCTCCAGCTTGCCCTTGCCGTTCAGCGTGGCGAGGACCAGCTCGGGGTTGTGCACCTCGACACCCGCCGGCGGGGCGATGTCGGCGGCGGTCACGACGCCCGGGCCCTGCTTGCGCAGGTACATCACGACCGGCTCGTCGTGCTCCGAGGAGACGACCAGCTGCTTGATGTTGAGGATGAGGTCGGTCACGTCCTCCTTGACGCCCGGCACGGTGGTGAACTCGTGCAGGACGCCGTCGATGCGGATGCTGGTGACAGCGGCACCCGGGATCGACGACAGGAGCGTGCGGCGCAGGGAGTTGCCGAGGGTGTAGCCGAAGCCCGGCTCCAGCGGCTCGATCACGAACCGCGAGCGGAACTCGTCGACGACCTCTTCGGTCAGCGAGGGGCGCTGAGCGATAAGCATGGGGGATGTTCCTCCAGTTGTCTTCGGCACCCACTATTTGATGCCGACAGGACCAAGCGTACGGGGTCCCCCGCAGAGCGACTAATCACCTGCGCGGGACCCCGTACGTGGCTTACAGCGTTACCACCGTGCCCGAAGGCGCTGCGTCAGACGCGGCGGCGCTTCGGCGGACGGCAGCCGTTGTGCGGGGTGGGGGTGACGTCCTGGATCGAGCCGACCTCCAGGCCGGTGGCCTGGAGCGAACGGATCGCGGTCTCGCGGCCGGAGCCCGGACCCTTCACGAAGACGTCAACCTTGCGCATGCCGTGCTCCTGCGCGCGACGGGCAGCGGCCTCGGCGGCCATCTGCGCGGCGAACGGGGTGGACTTGCGCGAGCCCTTGAAGCCGACGTGGCCGGCGGAGGCCCAGGAGATCACGTTGCCCGCGGGGTCGGTGATCGAAACGATGGTGTTGTTGAACGTGCTCTTGATGTGCGCGTGGCCGTGAGCGACGTTCTTCTTTTCCTTGCGGCGGATCTTCTTCGCGCCGGCAGCCTGACGACCCTTGGGGGGCATAAGTCTGTTCTCCTACTGAGGTGGTCGGTCCGCTGACCCGCGGGCCGGAGGGATGTCCGGTTACGGGACGGACTACTTCTTGCCCGGCTTCTTCTTGCCGGCGATCGCGCGACGCGGGCCCTTGCGGGTACGCGCGTTGGTGTGGGTGCGCTGGCCGCGGACCGGCAGGCCACGGCGGTGACGCAGACCCTCGTAGCAGCCGATCTCGACCTTGCGGCGGATGTCGGCGGCCACCTCACGGCGGAGGTCACCCTCGACCGTGTAGTTGGCGTCGATGTACTGGCTCAGCTTGACCAGGTCTTCCTCGGTGATGTCGCGAACGCGGACATCCGGGTTGACGCCGGTCTCGGCGAGGGTCTGCTGGGCGCGGGTACGGCCGATGCCGTACACGTACGTAAGGGCGATCTCGATCCGCTTCTCACGGGGGAGATCAACGCCGGCGAGGCGTGCCATTCAAGGCTCCTGTTGTTCTTCAGAGGTCTGACGAGCCACCTACTCCGACACCTCACGGTGAGGGAGCCCCGGCCTCTGACCGGGGGCGGCAGTCCGTCCCGCGGGGGACGGATCGGGTGACCCGCGTATGACGTTTTCGCGTCGCGCGAAGTACTACGAGAAATGCGGGAGGGAGATCAGCCCTGGCGCTGCTTGTGGCGCAGGTTGTCGCAGATCACCATGACCCGGCCGTGACGGCGGATCACCTTGCACTTGTCGCAGATCTTCTTGACGCTCGGCTTGACCTTCATGTTCAGGTTCTCCGGGTCTAGATCTGACGTTCTTACTTGTAGCGGTAGACGATCCGGCCGCGCGTGAGGTCGTAGGGGCTGAGCTCCACGACGACCCGGTCGTCCGGCAGGATGCGGATGTAGTGCATGCGCATCTTGCCACTGATGTGCGCGAGGACCTTGTGACCGTTCTGCAGCTCGACCTTGAACATCGCGTTCGGAAGAGACTCGATCACGGTGCCCTCGATCTCAATGGCGCCTTGCTTCTTAGCCATGAACTGCGAGATCCACCTTCCGGGACCGGCTACCGTATGCGGAACGCTCGTGCGAACCTGGGTTCACCCCGCCCCCGAGGGGAAGAGGGCGTGCTGAAGCACGCTACGAGTGAGCCGACGGTCCATCCTACGCCAGCGCGTCCCGCGGGCCAAAACGGGGGTACCGGAAGGAGTCCGCCGTCACACCGGCCCCGTCAGGCCCCGGCGGAGAAGGTCAGCGGCTCGACGTGGGCGGTGCAGGCCGAGCAGCGGCGGGCGGCCTCGGGTATCTCGGTCAGGCACTCGGGGCAGGGGCGCTTCGCGGGCTTCGGCTTCTTCGGCAGGTAACGCTCGGTGGCCTTGGTGATCGGCAGCACGACGCAGAAGTACAGCACCGCGGCGGTCATCAGGAACGCGATCAGCACGTTCAGGAACTGGCCGTACGGGAACTTCACCCCGCCGATCTCCGCCGTGTACGAGCTGAAGTCGCCGGCCGCACCGACCACCACGCCGACCAGCGGGGTGAGGAAGGCGGACACGAAGCCGGTCACCACCGCGGTGAACGCGGCACCGATGACCACACCGACCGCCATGTCGACGACGTTGCCGCGCATCATGAAGTCGCGGAATCCCTTGAGCACTGCGCTCTCCTGCTCGCTCGTAAGCCATTGGGCCAGAAACTGCCACTGCCAGCCGTTAAAAATAGGACAAAAGCCCTGGAGGTCCAAACCTCCAGGGCTCTGATCCCTTGTCAGCAGCGGCAGTTGACCGCCCGGCCGCTACGCCAGCGGGTCCGGAGCTGCGGTGATGCCCAGCTTGGCGAGCTCGGCCTTGCCTCCGTCGAAGGCGGTCAGCACCAGCGGGCCCTCCTCGGTGACGGCCACCGAGTGCTCCCAGTGCGCGGCCCAGGTGCCGTCGTTGGTGACGACCGTCCAGTCGTCCTCCAGCACCGCGGTGTGCGGGGTGCCCAGCGAGACCATCGGCTCGATCGCCAGCACGGTGCCCGGGACCAGCTTCGGGCCCTTGCCGCGGCCGCGCTCGACGTAGTTCAGCACGTGCGGCTCCATGTGCATCGCGGTGCCGATGCCGTGGCCGCCGTAGCCCTCGGTGATGCCCCACTTGCCCTTGGGCGGCAGCGGCTGGCGCCGGATGTAGCCCTCGATCGCCTTGGAGACGTCCACCAGGCGGTTGTTCTTCTTCATCTGGGCGATGCCGGCCCACATCGAGCCCTCGGTCACCCGGCTGAGCATCTCGACCTCGGGGCGGACCTCGCCGACGGCGACCGTGATCGCCGAGTCGCCGTGCCAGCCGTCCAGGATGGCGCCGCAGTCGATCGAGATGATGTCGCCCTCCTGCAGCACCCGCTCGCCCGGGATGCCGTGCACGACCTCGTTGTTCACCGAGGCGCAGATCACGCCCGGGAACCACAGGCCGCCGTGGTGGGCCCGGAAGTTCGAGGTGGCGCCGTGGTCGGTGATGACCTTGTCGGCGATGTCGTTGAGCTCCTGGGTGGTCACCCCGGGAGCGACCGCCTCGCGACAGGCCTTGAGCGCCTCGGCGACGACCAGCCCGGCCGCCCGCATCTTCGCGATCTGCTCGGGGGTCTTGATCTCCACCATCAGGTCACGCCTTCCAAGTCCGGATTACCACTGCCTACCACCGTACGACGTCGAAAACGGCCGGGCCGCCCGCTCCACGGGCGACCCGGCCGTCACACGTACCTCGCTGAGGGACCTCAGCCGTTCTGCTTCAACGCCTCGATCGCGCGCTGGGTGACCTCGTCCACCTTGCCGAGGGCCGAGATCGTCGCCACCAGGCCCTGCTGGACGTAGTAGTCGATGATCGGCTCGGTCTCCGTGTGGTAGACCTCCAGGCGCGTGCGCACCTTCTCCTCGGTGTCGTCCGAGCGCTGGTACAGCTCGCCGCCGCACTCGTCGCAGACGCCCTCGACCTTCGGCGGGTTGTAGTCCACGTGGAACACGTGGCCCCCGTCGTTGCGGCACAGGCGGCGGCCGGCGATCCGGCGGACGACCTCGTCCTCGGGGACCTCCAGGTCCAGCACGCCGTCCAGCTTGATGCCCTGCTCGGTGAGGAACTCGTCGAGCGCCTTGGCCTGGCCCAGGTTGCGGGGGAAGCCGTCGAGCAGGAAGCCGTTGGCCGCGTCGGCCTGCAGCATGCGGTCCTTGGCCATCCCGATGGTGACCTCATCCGGCACCAGGCGACCCGCGTCCATGTAGCTCTTGGCCTCGAGCCCCAGCGGGGTGCCCTGGCCGATGTTGGCGCGGAACAGGTCTCCGGTGGAGATGTGGGGGATGGACAGGGTCTTGGCGAGCAGGTGCGCCTGAGTACCCTTCCCGGCCCCGGGAGGACCAACGAGGACGATACGCATCAGCGGAGGAACCCTTCGTAATTGCGCTGCTGGAGCTGGCTCTCGATCTGCTTCACAGTTTCGAGTCCGACGCCGACGACGATGAGCACGCTGGTGCCGCCGAACGGGAAGTTGGTCTGCTGTCCGAAGGCGACCAGGGCGATCATCGGGATCAACGCGATCAGGCCCAGGTAGAGCGAACCCGGCCACGTGATTCGGGTCAGCACGTAGTTCAGGTACTCGGCCGTCGGGCGGCCGGCCCGGATGCCCGGGATGAAGCCACCATACTTCTTCATATTGTCGGCAACTTCTTCGGGGTTGAAGGAGATGGCGACGTAGAAGAAGGCGAAGAAGACGATCAGCAGGAAGTAGGTGGCCATGTAGATCGGGTGGTCACCCTTGACGAAGTTCTGCTTGATCCACGCCGCCCAGCCCGACTGGCTGTTGGTCAGCTGGACCACCAGCGCCGGGATGTACAGCAGCGACGAGGCGAAGATGACCGGGATGACACCGGCCTGGTTCACCTTGAGCGGGATGTAGGTCGAGGTGCCGCCGAAGGCCCGGCGGCCGATCATCCGCTTCGCGTACTGGACCGGGATCCGGCGCTGCGCCTGCTCGACGAAGATGACCAGCATCACAACGATGATGCCGACCGCGACCACGGAGAGGAACTCGACCCAGCCGCCGCCGATGGTGCCCGACTGCTTGATGGCCCACATCGAGGTCGGGAACTGCGCGGCGATCGAGGTGAAGATCAGCAGCGACATGCCGTTGCCGATGCCGCGGTCCGTGATCAGCTCGCCCAGCCACATGATGACCGTGGTGCCGGCCGTCATCGTGAGCACCATGACGGCGATCCGGAACACCGAGGTGTCCGGCACGATCTGGTTGGCCACCGGGCAGCCGGAGAACAGCGCACCGCTGGAGGCCGTCGCGACGATGCCGGTGCCCTGGAGCACGGCGAGCGCGATGGTCAGGTAGCGGGTGTACTGGGTGATCTTCGCGGTGCCGGCCTGCCCCTCCTTCTTCAACGCCTCCAGTCGCGGGATCACGACGGTGAGGAGCTGGAGGATGATGCTCGCGGTGATGTACGGCATGATGCCGAGCGCGAAGATCGTCAGCTGGAGGAGCGCGCCACCGCTGAACAGGTTGACGAGTCCGAAGAGTCCGGTCTTGCTGGTCTGAGTCACACAGACGTTGACGGCCTTGAAGTCAACGCCCGGAATCGGAATGTGCGAGCCCAGCCGGAACAGCACCATGATGCCCAGCGTGAACAGCAGCTTCTTGCGCAGGTCGGGCGTCTGGAACGCCCGCGCGAACGCACTGAGCACGGTGCCTCCTGCGCCTCCCGCACGTCGTCGGCGGGAGGGTCGGTCCTGGTGGCCGGTCTGGCCCTGGGTGGTTTGCCACTTCAACATGCCGAGCCGACACGTCGACCCGACGGACTCTAACAGCATGTGGCCACTTCCCAGTAGCAGAGCAGCCCTCCGATAGACCCGCCCAGGCGGCTCCGGAGAGGGGTCGATGCCCGCCTCGGCCGTTCAGGCGGACGATTTGCCCACCCTTGCCACTCACGCCCCAGCAGTCACAATGCGATGGCATACCGATACATAGGGTAGCGGTCGCGGCAATCCGGACCATGCGCACGCATTCCGAAATCTCTGACCAAAGAACTAATTAAAGCGATCGACGAGGGATGCATGCCTATTGATTGAGTTTCTCCAAAATGCACATGAGCACCCTCTTTAAATCCCTTGCCGGAGCACGTCAAGGCCGCTAGAGTTCATTTCGTTCGCAAATCTTTCAGCGGACCAGTGGGGTGCTGATCAGTTGCTTGAGTCAGCTCCTTTGGCACATTCTCGCAGGTCAGAACCGGGAGGGGATCGAAGTGGACACGAAGCGGACGATGAAGTTGGGAATGAGTATTGCGGCAACTGCAATGCTGCTTCTCGGTACGGCGACCACTGCCTCGGCAGTCGAAACCGGCTCCGTCACCTGGCAAAGCGTCAAGCAGGGCGGCCAGTGCCTCACCTGGGATGTCAACTACATCAACGACATCCCGAACTGGGTGGGACTCGACGGCTGCGGCTCCCACCGCGGCTGGATCACCTGGAACGACAACGATCTCGGGAACGGATACTGGCAGGAGAAGGCCAACGGCAGGAACGCCTGTCTCGACAGCAACGACCACGGCGACGGCAGCGGCAGTGTCTACATCGGCAACTGCACCAACAACAACGCGTACCAGCAGTGGTCCGAGCAGCACTTCAACAACGGATGGCGACTGGTCAACCACGCCACCGGCCTCTGCCTCGACTCCAACAACCCCGGCCAGCCGCTCTACACGTACGTGTGCACCGATGGCAACCCGTACCAGCTCTGGAGCTGAGCCGAACACTGACACCAGCCCGGTCGACTAGTCCGGGCCGCTCCACGGCCGCGCACTGATGCCTGTGGCCTCTGCCGAGTAATGGCAGAGGCCACAGGCATCAAACATTTGGCCATGCCCATGAAGATCCGAACCAGGACTTCCGTCGGTACCGGCTGATTTCGGCCCCGGAGTGAAAGCCGGGGTAAAAGCACGAGCCCCGCACCTCCCGAAGGAGGTGCGGGGCTCGAAGCCGGTTGTCGGCGGGTTCAGCGGGCTCAGACGAGCTCGGTGACCGTACCGCCGGCGGCCTTGATCTTCTCGGCGGCCGAGCCGGAGACGGCGTCGACCGTCACCTGCAGCGCAACCGAGACCTCGCCGGTGCCGAGCACCTTGACGAGGGAGTTCTTGCGAACCGCGCCCTTCGCGACCAGGTCCTCGACCGTGACCTCGCCACCCTGCGGGTAGAGCTCGGCCAGCTTGTCGAGGTTGACGACCTGGAACGTGATCTTGAACGGGTTCTTGAAGCCCTTCAGCTTCGGCAGGCGCATGTGGAGCGGCATCTGGCCACCCTCGAAGCGCTGCGGAACCTGGTAGCGGGCCTTGGTGCCCTTGGTACCACGACCGGCGGTCTTACCCTTGGAGCCCTCACCACGACCCACACGGATCTTGTCGGTCTTGGCACCCGGGGCGGGACGCAGGTTGTGGATCTTGATCGGGTTGTCGCCCATGATCAGTCCACCTCCTCAACCGTCACCAGGTGACGGACCGTGTGGGCCATCCCGCGGATCTCGGGACGGTCCTCCTTGACCACCACGTCGTGCATGCGCTTGAGACCAAGCGAACGCAGGGTGTCACGGTGGTTCTGCTTGCTGCCGATGTACGACTTGGTCTGCGTGATCTTCAGGCGAGCCATCAGGCGCTCACCCCAGCAGCACGAGCCCGCAGCAGGGCGGCGGGGGCCACGTCCTCCAGCGGCAGGCCACGGCGCGCGGCGATCTCCTCGGGGCGAACGAGGCCCTTCAGAGCAGCCACGGTGGCGTGCACGATGTTGATCGCGTTGTCCGAGCCGAGCGACTTCGACAGGATGTCGTGGATGCCGGCGCACTCCAGGACGGCGCGCACCGGACCACCGGCGATAACACCGGTACCGGGGGCGGCGGGCTTGAGCAGCACGACGCCGGCGGCCTTCTCACCCTGGATGGGGTGCGGGATGGTGCCCTGGATACGGGGGACCTTGAAGAAGTTCTTCTTGGCCTCCTCGACACCCTTCGCGATGGCGGCCGGAACCTCCTTCGCCTTGCCGTAACCGACACCCACGGTGCCCTCGCCATCGCCCACCACGACGAGCGCGGTGAAGCTGAAGCGACGGCCACCCTTGACAACCTTGGCGACACGGTTGATCGCGACGACGCGCTCGACGTAAGCGGTCTTCTCGACGGCCTGGGCGTTGCCCTGACCGTCACGCTTACGGTCGCGCCGCTCGCCACCCGTGCCGCGACCGGCGCCGCCTTCGCGGCGCTGGGGTCCAGCCATTGGAATTACCTCTCTCGTTTACGTCCGTCGACAGAGTCGACGAGCGGCTTAGAAGTCGAGCCCGGCCTCGCGGGCCGCGTCCGCCAGGGCGGCGATGCGGCCGGCGTACCGGTTGCCCGCGCGGTCGAAGACGACCGACTCGATGCCGGCGGCCTTGGCGCGCTCGGCGACCAGGCTCCCGACCTTCTTGGCCAGCTCGGTCTTGTCGCCCTCGGCGCCCTTGATGGACACGTCGAGGGTGGACGCCGACGCCAGGGTGTGACCCTTGGCGTCGTCGATGACCTGGGCGACCATGTGACGGTTCGAGCGCGTCACGACGAGGCGCGGACGCACCTCGGTGCCGACGACGCGCTTGCGAACGCGGATCGCGCGGCGCTTGCGAGCGGCGCTCTTGTAGGCGTTGCCCTTGCCGATCTTGACAGAGACACTCATCGCTTACTTACCACTCTTTCCGACCTTGCGGCGGATGACCTCGCCCGCGTACTTGACACCCTTGGCCTTGTACGGGTCCGGCTTGCGCAGCTTGCGGATGTTCGCGGCGATCTCGCCGACCTTCTGCTTGTCGATGCCGTCCACGTGGAACTTGGTGGCCGACTCGACGACGAAGGAGATGCCCTCCGGCGCGGTGATCAGGATCGGGTGGCTGTAGCCCAGCGCGAACTCCATGTCGGAGCCCTTCGCCGTGACTCGGTAGCCGACACCGCTGATCTCCAGCGACTTGCGGTAGCCCGCGGTCACGCCGGTGATCATGTTCGCCACCAGCGTGCGGGTCAGGCCGTGCAGGGCCTTCGAGCGACGCTCGTCGTTCGGGCGGGTGACGAGCACGGTGCCGTCCTCACCCTTGCCGATCTCGATCGGCTCAGCGACGACGTGGGTGAGGGAGCCCTTGGGGCCCTTCACCGAGACCGTCTGGCCATCGATGGTGACGTCCACGCCAGCGGGGACCTGGATGGGCAGCCGTCCAATGCGCGACATTGCTGTACCTCCGTTTCCCGAATTACCAGACGTAGGCGAGAACTTCTCCGCCTACGCCCTTCTTGGCGGCCTGCTTGTCGGTCAGGAGGCCGGAGGACGTGGAGATGATCGCCACGCCCAGGCCGCCGAGAACCTTCGGCAGGTTGGTGGACTTTGCGTAAACGCGCAGACCCGGCTTGCTGATGCGCTTGATGCCGGCGATGGAGCGCTCACGGTTGGGGCCGAACTTGAGCTCGATGGTCAGCTTCTTGCCGACCTCGCCCTCGACGGGCTCCTCAACCTTGTAGGAGGAGATGTACCCCTCCTGCTGCAGGATCTGGGCGACGTGCGCCTTGATCTTGCTGGCCGGCATCGCCACGGTGTCGTGGTACGCCGAGTTCGCGTTACGCAGACGCGTGAGCATGTCTGCGATGGGGTCGGTCATGGTCATGATGGCCTCAGGCCTCTCTCGCCGTGGTTTCTCCGCACCAGGTCCCCCCGCCGCACTCGGAACGAGTGCGTCAGGGGCACAAGCGCAGGGGACCTACGACGTAGTAAGACTGGGTGCGAGCCCTTCCAGAAAGGGCCACGGACATCCATGGGGAAGCCGCGGCAGGGGGCCCGACCCCACAACCTTACGGGAATCCGTACGGGAGCCCAAAACGGGCCGATGTGGGGTCGGGCACCTCTGCGTCGCTGGCGGTACCTGAAACTCCGGGGTTACCAGGAGCTCTTGGTCACGCCCGGCAGCTCGCCGCGGTGCGCCATCTCACGGAGGCAGACACGGCACAGGCCGAACTTGCGGTACACCGAGTGCGGACGGCCGCAGCGCTGGCACCGGGTGTAGGCCCGGACGCCGAACTTCGGCTTACGCTCGGACTTCGCGATGAGGGACTTCTTCGCCATTGGCTCACGCCTCCTTGAACGGGAAGCCCAGAGCGCGCAGGAGCGCCCGGCCCTCGTCGTCGGTCTGAGCGGTGGTCACGACGGTGATGTCCATACCGCGCTGACGGTCGACCTTGTCCTGGTCGATCTCGTGGAACATAACCTGCTCGGTCAGACCGAACGTGTAGTTGCCACGGCCGTCGAACTGCTTCGGGGAGAGACCACGGAAGTCACGGATTCGCGGCAGGGCCAGCGAAACCAGACGGTCCAGGAACTCCCACATGCGGTCACCACGGAGGGTGACGTGGGTGCCGATCGGCTGGCCCTCGCGCAGCTTGAACTGCGCGATGGACTTGCGAGCCTTGGTCACGGCCGGCTTCTGACCGGTGATCGCGGTCAGGTCGCGGATCGCGCCCTCGATCAGCTTGCTGTCACGGGCGGCCTCGCCGACACCCATGTTGACCACGACCTTGACCAGGCCGGGGATCAGCATGACGTTCTCGTACGAGAACTGCTCCTGCAGCTGGCCCTTGATCTCGGAGTTGTAACGCTCCTTGAGGCGGGGGGCCACCTTCTCAACAGTCGTCTCAGACATCAGATGTCCTCACCGGTCCGCTTGGCAACGCGGATCTTGTTGCCCTGGTCGTCGAAGCGGTAACCGACGCGGGTGACGACCTTCTTGCCGTCCTTCTCCACGACCAGCTGGACGTTGGAGACGTGCACCGGGGCCTCGACGGTCACGATGCCACCCTGGGTACCCGGACCCGGCTTGGTGTGCTTCTTGACCCGGTTGACACCCTCGACCAGGACCTTGTTCTCAGCCGGCATGGCCTGGATGACCTTGCCCTGCTTGCCCTTGTCCTTGCCGGTGATGACCTGGACCAGGTCACCCTTCTTGATCTTCATGCTGTTCGCCATGGGTTAGAGCACCTCCGGCGCCAGCGAGATGATCTTCATGAACTTCTTGTCGCGCAGCTCGCGGCCGACCGGGCCGAAGATACGGGTGCCACGGGGGTCACCATCGGTGTTCTTCAGCACGACAGCGGCGTTCTCGTCGAAGCGGATGTACGAGCCATCCGGACGGCGGCGCTCCTTGACGGTGCGGACGACGACGCACTTGACGACGTCACCCTTCTTCACCGAACCACCGGGGATCGCGTCCTTGACGGTCGCGACGATGACGTCCCCGATGCCGGCGTAGCGGCGACCGGAGCCACCGAGAACACGGATGCAAAGGATCTCCTTGGCACCAGTGTTGTCGGCAACACGCAGTCGCGACTCCTGCTGGATCACAGCTTTCTCCTGATCGTCAACGAGAGTCGACGGGCCGGCCGCTGCTCACACCGGCGTCCCAGCGGGACCCTGTGCACATACGGCCGTACCTCATCGGCTTCGTTACTTGGCCTTCTCGAGGATCTCGACGACGCGCCAGCGCTTGGACGCGGACAGCGGGCGGGTCTCCGCGAGGAGGACCCGGTCGCCGACACCGCAAGCGTTCTGCTCGTCGTGCGCCTTCAGCTTGTTCGTACGGCGGATGACCTTGCCGTACAGAGCGTGCTTGACGCGGTCCTCGACGGCGACGACGACGGTCTTGTCCATCTTGTCGCTGACGACGAGACCCTCACGGGTCTTGCGGAAACCGCGCGTCTCGTTGGTGTTCTCAGTCATCAGGCGTTCTCCACCGTCTCGATGCCCAGCTCGCGCTCGCGCATCAGGGTGTAGATCCGCGCGATGTCCTTACGGACGAGCTTGAGCCGTCCGTGGTTGTCGAGCTGCCCGGTCGCCGCCTGGAAGCGGAGGTTGAACAGCTCCTCCTTGGCCTCGCGCAGCTTGGCAACGAGACCCTCGTTGTCCAGCGAGCGAAGCTCAGCAGCCTTGGTAGCGGCCGACATCAGCTCTCACCGTCCTCGCGCCGGACGATCCGGCACTTCATCGGCAGCTTGTGCGCGGCGCGGGTGAGCGCCTCGCGAGCAACCTTCTCGTTCGGGTACGACAGCTCGAACATGACCCGACCCGGGTGCACGTTCGCGATCCACCACTCCGGCGAACCCTTACCGGAACCCATGCGGGTCTCGGCCGGCTTCTTGGTGAGCGGGCGGTCCGGGTAGATGTTGATCCAGACCTTGCCGCCACGACGGATGTGACGGGTGATCGCGATACGAGCGGACTCGATCTGACGGTTCGTCACGTAGGCCGGGGTCACGGCCTGGATGCCGAACTGGCCGAACGCCAGCTCGGTGCCACCCTTGGCAGCGCCGCGACGCTTGGGGTGGTGCTGCTTGCGGTGCTTGACCCGACGGGGGATCAGCATTGGGGTCAGGCCTCCGTTCCGGTGTTCTCAGCAGCCGGAGCCTCGACGGCCGCGGCCGCGGGGGCCTCGGCAGCGGCGGGACGACGGCCACGGCCACCGCGCTCGCCACCACGGCGCTCGCCACCGCGGGCGGGACGACCACCCTCGGGACGGGCCGGGCGGTTGCCCGAGCGGGCAGCGGCGTTCTCAGCGCGGACCTCGGCGATGTTCTTGACGTCGCCCTTGTAGATCCAGACCTTCACGCCGATGCGGCCGAAGGTGGTCTTGGCCTCGAAGAAGCCGTAGTCGACGTTCGCACGCAGGGTGTGCAGCGGCACGCGACCCTCGCGGTAGAACTCCGAACGGCTCATCTCGGCGCCGCCGAGACGACCGGAGCACTGGACCTTGATGCCCTTGGCGCCGGACTTCATGGTGCCCTGCATCGACTTGCGCATGGCACGACGGAAGGAGACGCGGGAGGACAGCTGCTCCGCGACGCCCTGAGCCACGAGCTGGGCGTCCAGCTCGGGGTTCTTGACCTCGAGGATGTTCAGCTGGACCTGCTTGCCGGTCAGCTTCTCGAGGTCGCCGCGGATGCGGTCGGCCTCGGTGCCACGGCGACCGATGACGATGCCGGGGCGGGCGGTGTGGATGTCGACGCGGACGCGGTCGCGGGTGCGCTCGATCTCAACCTTCGAGATGCCGGCGCGCTCCATGCCCTTCGTCATCATGCGACGAATGGCGACGTCTTCCTTGACGTAGTCCTTGTACAGCTTGTCGGCGTACCAGCGGGACTTGAAGTCCGTGCTGATGCCGAGGCGGAACCCGTGCGGGTTAACCTTCTGGCCCATTACCGGGTCCCTTCCTTGCTGCTGACGACCACGGTGATGTGGCTGGTCCGCTTGCGGATCCGGTAGGCGCGGCCCTGGGCACGCGGACGGAACCGCTTCAGGGTCGGGCCCTCGTCAACGTACGCCTCGGAGATGTAGAGGTCGTCCACGTTGGAGTGGTTGTAGTTGTGCGCGGCGTTGGCAATGGCGCTGTCGAGCACCTTGCCGACCGGCACGGTGGCTGCCTGCGGAGCGAAACGCAGGACGGCCTGGGCCTCCGTGGCATTCATGCCACGGATGAGGTCCACCACGCGGCGGGCCTTCATGGGCGTCACGCGGATGTACCGCGCCTGTGCCCTGGCTTCCATGGTTGTCCCCTTAATGGAGTAAGTCATTGAGTCTTTTTGGCGCGCAAGCTCAGCCCGTGGCCGGAGGCCACTGATGGGCTCTCTAGCGACGCTTCGACTTCCGGTCTTCCTTCACGTGGCCACGGAAGGTGCGGGTCGGAGCGAACTCGCCGAGCTTGTGGCCGACCATCGACTCGGTGACGAACACCGGGACGTGCTTACGGCCATCGTGAACCGCGATCGTGTGGCCGAGCATGCTCGGGGAGATCACGGAACGACGGGACCAGGTCTTGATGACGTTCTGAGTACCCGCCTCGTTCTGAGCGTCCACCTTCTTGATGAGGTGGCCGTCGATGAAGGGGCCCTTCTTAAGACTGCGCGGCATCTGACCTGCTCCTAGCGCTTCTTGTTGGTCTTGCGGCGGCGCACGATGAGCTTGTCCGACGCCTTGTTCGGGCGACGGGTGCGGCCCTCGGGCTTACCCCACGGCGAGACCGGGTGGCGACCACCGGAGGTCTTACCCTCACCACCACCGTGCGGGTGGTCGATCGGGTTCATGGCCACACCACGCACGGTCGGGCGGACGCCCTTCCAGCGCATACGGCCGGCCTTGCCCCAGTTGATGTTCGACTGCTCGGCGTTGCCGACCTCGCCGACGGTGGCGCGGCAGCGCGCGTCCACCAGGCGGATCTCACCGGAGGGCATGCGCAGGTGCGCCATCTTGCCCTCACGCGCCAGCAGCTGGATGCCGGAACCGGCGGAGCGGGCCAGCTTGGCACCGCCACCGGGACGCAGCTCCACCGCGTGGATGGTGGTACCGACCGGGATGTTGCGCAGCGGCAGGTTGTTGCCCGGCTTGATGTCGGCGCCAGCGCCGTTCTCGATCCGGTCGCCCTGCGTGATGCCGCGCGGCGCGATGATGTAGCGCTTCTCGCCGTCCGCGTAGTGCAGGAGCGCGATGCGCGCGGTGCGGTTCGGGTCGTACTCGATGTGCGCGACCTTGGCCGGCACGCCGTCCTTGTCGTGACGACGGAAGTCGATCACGCGGTAGGCGCGCTTGTGACCGCCACCCTGGTGGCGAGCGGTGACACGACCGGCGTTGTTGCGGCCGCCCTTGCTGTGCAGCGGGCGAACCAGCGACTTCTCCGGGGTGGACCGCGTGATTTCTACGAAGTCGGCCACGCTGGAGCCACGACGGCCCGGCGTAGTCGGCTTGTACTTGCGGATGCCCATTTGGCTCTCTCGTCCTCGTCCTAATCGACGATCACGATCTCCTGTTTCAGGAGACCGGACCACCGAAGATGTCGATGCGGTTGCCCTCGGCCAGCGTCACGATGGCGCGCTTGGTGTCCTTGCGCTTGCCAAAGCCCGTCTTGGAGCGCTTGCGCTTGCCCTGACGGTTGATCGTGTTGACAGCCTCGACCTTGACCGAGAAGACCGCCTCGACGGCCTGCTTGATCTGGGTCTTGTTGGCGCCCGGCGACACGATGAACGTGTACTTGTTCTCGTCGAGGAGCGAGTAGCTCTTCTCCGAGATGACCGGCTTCACCAGGACGTCACGGGGGTCCGTGAACGTCTTGCTCGTAACGTCGCTCATCAGGCGGCGCTCCCTTCGAGCTCGCCCTCAGCGGCAACGGCCTTGGCGGACGCGGCCGGACCGGCCACGAAACGCTCGAAGGCGGCCTGGGTGAAGACCACATCGTCGGAGACGAGCACGTCGTAGGTGTTCAGCTGACCGGCGTCCAGGATGTGCACGTTCGGCAGGTTGCGAGCGGACTTGAGGCCCAGCTCGTCCGAGCGCTCGACGACCAGGAGGACGTTCTTGCGGTCGGTGATCTTGCCGAACAGGCCCTTGGCGGCCTTGGTCGACGGCGCCTCGGTCGCGGTCACGTCGGTGATGACGTGGATGCGGTTGTGGCGGGCCCGGTCGGTGAGCGCACCGCGCAGGGCGGCGGCGATCATCTTCTTCGGGGTCCGCTGCGAGTAGTCGCGCGGCACGGGACCGTGCACGACGCCACCGCCGGCGAACTGCGGCGCACGGGTCGAGCCCTGACGGGCGCGGCCGGTGCCCTTCTGGCGGTACGGCTTCTTGCCGCCACCGCGGACCTCGCCACGAGTCTTGGTCTTGTGGGTGCCCTGACGGGCCGCAGCGAGCTGCGCCACGACGACCTGGTGCATCAGCGGAACGCTGACCTTCGCGTCGAAGATCTCGGCCGGAAGCTCGAGGCTGCCGGTCTTGTCGCCAGCCGGCGACAGGATGTCAATGGTGCTCATTTCCTCACAGCCCCTTCGCCGCGGTGCGGACGAGGACGAGGCCGCCGTTCGGGCCCGGGACGGCGCCCTTGATGAGCAGCAGACCCTTCTCCGCGTCGACCGCGTGCACGGTCAGGTTCTGGGTGGTCACACGCTCGTGGCCCATCCGACCAGCCATGCGCAGGCCCTTGAACACACGGCCCGGGGTGGCGCAGCCACCGATGGAACCGGGCGAACGGTGCTTGCGCTGGGTGCCGTGACCGGCGCCGAGACCCTTGAAGTTGTGACGCTTCATGACACCGGCGAAGCCCTTGCCCTTGGAGGTGCCGGTCACGTCGACCTTGACACCCGCCTCGAACAGCTCCGCGGTGATCTCCTGGCCCAGGGTGTACTCGGACGCGTCCGAGGTACGGATCTCGACCAGGTGGCGGCGCGGGGTGACACCGGCCTTGGCGAAGTGGCCCGCGAGGGGCTTGTTCACCTTGCGGGGGTCGATCTCGCCGAAGCCGAGCTGCACGGCGCTGTAGCCGGCCGGGCTGTCGGCGGTGTGGACCTGGGTCACGACATTGGGCCCAGCCTTGACGACGGTCACCGGGACGACCCGGTTGTTCTCGTCCCAGACCTGGGTCATGCCGAGCTTCTCGCCCAGGATGCCCTTAATCTGCTTAGCCATCTTCGGTGCGCCTCTCAGAGCTTGATCTCGATGTCGACGCCAGCCGGCAGGTCGAGACGCATGAGCGAGTCAACCGTCTTCGGCGTGGGGTCGAGGATGTCGATCAGACGCTTGTGAGTACGCATCTCGAAGTGCTCGCGCGAGTCCTTGTACTTGTGCGGCGAGCGGATGACGCAGTACACGTTCTTCTCAGTGGGCAGCGGCACCGGGCCTGCGACCTGCGCACCAGTACGGATCACCGTCTCGACGATCTTCTTCGCCGAGGAGTCGATGACCTCGTGGTCGTAGGCCTTGAGCCGGATGCGGATCTTCTGTCCCGCCATGGCTACTCAGTAGTCCTTTGTCCTTAGTCACTGCACGACCCTCCTCCGACCCCCGCGCTCGGGCGTGTCGCTCTCGCGCTTGTAAAAAACCGGCGAAGTACTTCGTCGGTTTCAAACTTTCGGGGTGAGGGGTAGCCGGGTCGAGGCCCCGCACACGCTTCCCGGAAGATTCCCGTACTTTCGCCCCGCAGCTGCCGTGGCGTAGAACTCACGCTTGACGGCCATCACGGGAACGACGAGTACATGGGACTCGCTTCCGGTCCTCCCGGCGGGAGGCGCGCAGCATCGGCACTCAACCGAGCAACTTGGACATACTGCCACATGGAGCAGCCCGGATGCCAATCGGGGCCGGTGAGGCGTACCTCACCGGCCCCGATGGGGTGGAACCGCAGCTCAGCCCTTGCGCCAGAGCACCCAGCCGCGGTCGATGTTGTACTTCGCGACGTGCCAGCCCGGGAGCGGCTTGTGCCAGCTGGACTCCGGCTTGGTGCCCGGGTCCTTGGAGACCGTCAGCAGAATCGCGTTGGCCGACTCCGGCGGGGTGTTGCCGTTCTTCACGTTGCTGGTCCAGACCCGGCCCCAGTAGACCTCGAAGGCCAGCGACATCCGGCTGCCCCACTCGAGGTCCCAGTCCAGCACCACGTTGTCGCCCTTGCCCAGGCCGGCCTCCTTGGCCAGGCCGACGGCCTCGTACTTGCGGAACTTGGAGTGCGACTCGGCGATGTTGTTGGTGACGGTGACCGTCGCGTAGGCGGCGAAGACCGCCAGGCAGGCCACCACGGCCGCGACGATCCGGCGACCGCCGGCCACCCGCAGCAGCAGGCAGGCCGCGAGCACGGCGAGCGCACCGAAGGTCGTACGGCCCATGTGCAGGCCGTCGTAGGTCGAGGCGAGGAACTGGGCGTCCGGCACCGTCCACGGGATGATCCAGACGCCGAGCTTGCGGCCGGCGTACTCGGTGACGGCGAACCCGGTGATCCCGACGACCACCGTGCCGAGCGCGGCCAGCTGCAGCAGCCGGCGCTTCCCGGCCCGGAACAGCACGGCCAGGCCGACCACCATGAACACCGGCACCAGCACGGCGCAGTACCGGGCGTACACCCAGTTGTCGACGCGCTCGTTGTCCGCCAGGCCCGCGGCGGAGGCCAGCGCGGTGCCGCACAGCAGGGCGACCATGCAGAAGGACGCCACCCGCTCGGCCACCGGGGACCGGCGGTGGAACACCGCCACCAGGCACAGCACGAAGGCGACCGCGCCGAGGCCGTAGGAGGACGTGAAGAAGTACCAGAGCTCGCCGAGGGTGCGGACGATGATCGTGCCGGTGTACTTGCGGTCCTCGAGGTTCTCGAAGACCTTGTTGCCGACGCCCGCCCCCGGCACGTCCTTGAACTGGGCCGTGACGAAGCCGTCCAGCAGCTTGGCGCCCAGGTAGGCCACCGCGAGCGCGCCGAGCCCGGCCAGCGAGGTGAGCCGCGGCGCCCAGCCGAGGGCGAGCACCACCAGCAGGGCCAGCGCGGTCAGCGCCACGACCACGCCGCCGCGGTCGTGGGTGGCCATCGAGTAGCCGGCGGCCAGGCTCATCGCGGCCGCGTACAGCGCGCGGCGGCGGGCCGATCCGGGCGAGAGCCAGCCGTGCATCGAGATCAGCCAGATCAGCAGGAGCACCGGGAGGACGGTGTCCGTCATCACGAACTGGGAGTAGAAGATCACCGGCGGCACCAGCGCGACGGCGGAGCCGGCCAGGAAGGCCTGCGGCCGGGACAGCCCGAGGCGGCGGGCCGCCGCGAAGGCCAGCGGGAAGACCAGCGCGTTGAGCACCGCGTTGATCACCATGATCAGGTGGTACGCGGTGTTCGGGTTGTCGGCTATCCGCAGGGCCGGCGAGATCAGCAGCGAGTAGCCGCCGGGGATGATCACGCCGGTGGGCATCTCGGAGGCGGGCTTGCCGGCCAGCACCCGCGCGATCGCGAGGTAGCCGTCCTCGTCCGCGTGCACCGACGGGTAGTAGTTGTGGATCGAGAGCGACAGCCGGAACCCCGTCTGCGCGAGGTAGCCGACCAGTACGGCCACCGGCCAGAACCAGCGGTGGGCGGCGAGGGCCCGGAGCCGCACGAGCGCGGCCGGCGGAGCCGCCGGCCCGGCGGTCCCGTTCCCGTCACCGCCCTCCTTCAATGTCCGCCCGTCGGTCGCATGGGCAGAATCGATCAGCGGCTGCACCGGGACACTTCCCTCGTTGTTGGAACCAGCACTTGTCATGTCTTTTTCACAGGTGCCCGCGAGTCGCCCACACGCACCCCCAGTCGTTGGATCGCACGGGAAGTCTGCCACGCGGCCCGGTGTGGAGTCATCGTGATCATCCGATGGACCAGGTGCGTACGAGTCGCCGTCGCCCGGCCGACCCGCGTCCGCGGAACGGCCGCCGGCCCGCTGCCCTACCCTCCGGACAACGCGGAACCGACGGCCCGACGTTCAGCCCCGCCCCGTCGCGGAACGGGTCAGCTGCTGCGGACGGCCCGGCCGACCATGGCGCCGGCGTGGGCGAAGTCACCCGCGCCGAGACGCCCGGCGGCGACCATCAGGGCGTGCAGCCGGGAGGAGAGGTGCAGGTCGGCCGAGCGGGCCGCGGCGTTCCAGCCCTTGGCGCGCAGCTCCTTGGCGATCAGCCCGTAGTACTGCAGCTCCTCGTCGAAGCGCTTGCCGTCCTTGACCCGGTTCGAGGAGTCGCTGGCCTGGTGGCGGCGGTAGCGGAACACCTCGCGCTCGTCGACCAGCAGGTTGCCGCCCTCCATCAGCATGTCGACCATGAACGCCAGATCGTGCACGGCGTCGATGTCCGGGCGGTACGGGATCTTCGACAGCGCGGACTGCCGGTACAGCAGCGACGGGGTGTACAGCCAGTTCCCGGACAGCAGGCTCTTCACCGCGTCCTCGCCGCTGATCAGGCCGGCCTTGCGGGCCGGGGCGGCGATCCGGCGCTTGACCTTGTCACCGATGCCGAGCGCCGGCACCAGGTTCCCGTCGCTGTCCATCACCTTGACGCCCGGCTGGACCGCGATCGCCTTCGGGTCGGCCTTCATCCGCTCCAGGACGACGTCCAGGTAGTTCGGCTCCAGCAGGTCGTCGGCGCCCATCATCGAGACGAACTCGCGCTCGGCCAGGGTCGACGCCTTGTAGGTGTTGCCGTTGGGGCCCAGCCGCTCCTCGTTGCGGACGTAGCGGATCCGCTCGTCGTTCAGGCCCTCGATGTACTCCAGCGCCCGGTTGCCCGGGTACTGGTCGTCCACCACGGTCAGCCGCCAGTCCTGCTGGTGCTGCGCCCTGATGCTGTCGATGGTGGCGAACAGGTACTCCGGGTCTCCGTAGTACGGGATGACGAAATCGACGCTCATGGCGGCGCCGCACCTCCTGGTCCTGGATCACGCTTCGGTGCCGCCCGGCCGCGGCCGCCGGGCGGGTCAAGTCAACCAGCTTTTTCGAACGACCGCGTCGGCCGGGGTCGGCAGTGGGGGGGGGGGGGGGGGGGGGGGGGGGGGGGGGGGGGGGGGGGGGGGGGGGGGGGGGGGGGGGGGGGGGGGGGGGGGGGGGGGGGGGGGGGG
>NZ_JBVHYH010000027.1:59090-92964 GCF_055569135.1 Kitasatospora sp. NPDC029367 | reverse complement strand
CCCCCCCCCCCCCCCCCCCCCCCCCCCCCCCCCCCCCCCCCCCCCCCCCCCCCCCCCCCCCCCCCCCCCCCCCCCCCCCCCCCCCCCCCCTCGCGTCCGGGCTCAGGCGCTCGCGGTGTAGTCGTAGAAGCCGCGGCCGGACTTGCGGCCCAGCAGGCCGGCGTCGACCATCCGGGACAGCAGCGGGGGAGCTGCGTACAGCGGCTCCTTGTACTCGTCGTACATCGACTCGGCGATCGAGACGATGGTGTCCAGGCCGATCAGGTCGCACAGCCGCAGCGGGCCCATCGGGTGGGCGCAGCCGGCCTCCATGCCCTTGTCGATGTCGGAGGCGGTGGCCACGCCCGACTCGAACATCCGCACCGCGGACAGCAGGTACGGCACGAGCAGCGCGTTGACCACGAAGCCGGCCCGGTCGCGGGCCCGGATCGGCTCCTTGGCGAGCACCTGGGAGGCGAAGGCCTCCACCCGCTCGGTGGTGGTCGCCGAGGTGGTCAGGGTCGGGATGACCTCGACCAGCTTCTGCACCGGCGCCGGGTTGAAGAAGTGCAGGCCGATGACCTGCTCCGGGCGGGAGGTGGCGGCGGCCAGCTTCACGATCGGGATCGAGGAGGTGTTGGAGGCCAGGATCGCGTCCCGGCGCTCGATGACCTGGTCCAGGGTCTGGAAGATCTTGACCTTGATGTCCTCGCGCTCGGCGACCGCCTCGACCACCAGGTCGCGGTCGGCGAAGTCGGACAGGTCGGTGGTGAAGGACAGCCGGGACAGCGCCTCGTCCCGCTGCTCGGGGCTCAGCTTGCCGCGCTTGACCGCCGTGTCCAGGGAGTTGGTCAGCCGGGTGCGGCCGAACTCCAGCGCCTCACCGCTGGCCTCCGACACCAGGACGTCCAGTCCGGCCCGGGCGAAGACCTCGGCGATGCCCGACCCCATGAGACCGCAGCCGACTACTCCGACGCGCGCGATGTCACTCACTCAGTTGCCCTTCGGTGGTGCTGGGGGTCGCCCAGCGAACTGGTGGCCCAGCGAGCTCGCTGGTCAGCGGGTCGGTGTACCGGAATGGGTGCACCGGTCACCGCCCCGACGACGTTACTACTCCGTACTCGCCGGTAGGTCACCCCCTCCCCGGCGCAGTGCCAGTGCGGACGGCCCCCCGATCGGGTGAGGCCGCACCGCCTGCGGGTGCGCCCGGGCCCGCCGCCGCCCGCCGCCGGACAGAATGCCGCAGACGGGGGCCGGGGACGGGAAGGGAGCACACGGTGTCGACGGGATCGCTCACAGGACAGGTCGCCCTGGTCACCGGCGGCGGCCGGGGAATCGGCCGCGAGATCGCCGTCGGCCTGGCCGCCGAGGGCATGGCCGTCGGCCTGGTCGGCCGCACCCACGGGACGCTGACCGAGACCCTCAAGGAGTGCGTCAAGCGCGGCTCCCGGGGCGTCGCCGTCACCGCCGACGTCTGCCGCCCCGGCTCGGTCCGGGAGGCCGTCCGGCTGGTCGAACGCGACCTCGGCCCGATCGACCTGCTGGTCAACAACGCCGGCCTGGTCGACCGCGCCGAGGTCCCGCTCTGGGAGACCGACCCCAACCAGTGGTGGCAGGTGGTCGAGACCAACCTGCGCGGCCCCTACAACCTGCTGCGCTGCGTCCTGCCCGGCATGGTCGCCCGCCGGGCCGGCCGGGTGATCAACCTCAACTCCGGCTTCGCGCTGCGCCCGGACGGCCACTACACCGCGTACGCGACCTCCAAGGGCGCGCTGCTCCAGCTCTCCGACAACATCGCGGACACGCTGGCCGAGCACGGCGTCGTGGTGCTCGACATCAGCCCCGGCGCGGTGGCCACCGACATGACCGCGGGGATGCCGATGTTCCGGGACATGAAGGCCTGGGGCTCGATCCCGTACATGGTCGCCGTCACCGTGGACGCCGCCCGGGGCCGCTTCGACGCGTTGCACGGGCGGTTCATCCACGCCGGGCGGGACGACCTGGCGGAGCTGGTCGACCGGGCCGACGCGATCCGCGCGGCGGACGCCCGGACGCTGCGGCTGCGCCCGTACAAGGACGACGACCCGATGGTCTGACCGGCTTCGGCGGGAGGCTTTCGGCGGGGCCCGGTCAGGGGCTCGGCCGGGAGCCCAGCCAGGGGCTCGGCTGGGGGCTTCGGCGGGGGCCGGTCACGCGCACAGCTGGCTGGCGGTGACCGGCTTGAGCCCCGCCTTGGCCAGCCCGTCCAGGATCGCCGGCAGCGCGTCGATGGTGCACTGGTGCCCCATGTGCAGGGCCACCACCGAGCCGCCGCGCACCGAGCCCAGCACCCGGCGCTGGAGCTCGGCGGCGGTCGGATCGTTGTAGTCCCGCGGGTCGACGTCGAAGGACAGCACGTGCTCGTAGCCGACGGCCTTGGCCTGGTCGCGCACCATCGAGGTGGCGTACTGCGCGGCGGAGGGGCGGAACCAGCGGCCCATCGAGCCGGTCAGCTTCGTCAGCCGGTCGGCGCACTGGGCGATCTCGGCACGGGCCTGGTCCGGCGACATCGCGGAGATGTTGAGGTGGTTCTGGGTGTGGTTGCCCAGTTCGTGGCCGCCGTCCAGGATCCGCCGGGCCATCTGCGGCTGCTGGTCCAGCCAGCTGCCGACCGCCATCACGGTCAGCTTGACGCCGCGCTGCTCGGCGGCCTCCAGCAGGGCGGTGGCGAGCAGCGGGTCGCCGCTGCCGTGGAAGGTGAGCGCCACGTTCTTGCCGGTGCGCGGCCCGTGCACCACCTCGTACGGGGTGCCGGCCGCCAGCGGTGTCAGTACCGGCGGGGTCGGCGGCGCGGAGGCCGGTGTCGAGGCCTGGGCGGCGGCCGGGGTCGGTCCGCCGCCGGGCTGCGGCTCGCCCGGGGTGGTCGGGGCGGGGGAGGCGGGCCCCTCGCCGCCGTTCCAGGCCGGGTCGGTGGTGTGCTGCGGGTCGACACTGCCGGGGTGCGCGGCGAGCGTCCCGGTCTCGGCCCGGCGGGGCGTGCCGCTGCCGCAGGAGGTGAGGAGTCCGCCGGCGGCGGACAGGGCGGCCAGCTTGGCGGCGGTGCGCAGTACGGTGCGGCGGTCGGCAGTCATCGGCAGCCAGCATAGAGAGGACGGACCCTCCCGGCGATCCGGCAGCGCCGTCCCACGTCGTCCGCCGCACCGCCTTTG
The DNA here is from genome assembly GCF_055569135.1 of Kitasatospora sp. NPDC029367. Taxonomy (NCBI): domain Bacteria; kingdom Bacillati; phylum Actinomycetota; class Actinomycetes; order Kitasatosporales; family Streptomycetaceae; genus Kitasatospora; species Kitasatospora sp. NPDC029367. The sequence continues at coordinate 89,797 of NZ_JBVHYH010000027.1, read as the reverse complement.
ACGTGCACACACTCCGTTGTCCGGGTGTTGCGTAAACCTGAACTCCCGCTGTTTCCACGGCGTGTCGTTGGATACGATCTCGGCGCACAGCGTGTTACGGGGCAGTAGGCACATTCCGGCATTGCGCATTGGGGGCGGAACATGATGCACCACGAGGACACCGCGGCCGTCGACCAGGACACCCGCACCGGCTGGGAGTGGGCCAGAGCGGACGACTGGCAGCCGCCGAGCGAGCTCGACACCGGCATCCCGCACACCGCCCGGATGTACGACTACTACCTGGGCGGCAAGGACAACTTCGAGGCCGACCGCAAGGCCGCCCAGGCCGCCATCGCCGCCTACCCGGCGCTGCCGCTGCTGGCCCGCACCAACCGCCAGTTCCTGGGCCGGGCCGTCGAGTTCGCGGCGGGTCGGGGGATCCGCCAGTTCATCGACATCGGCACCGGCATCCCGACCGTCGGCTCCACCAGCGAGGTCGCCCAGCGGGTCGCCCCGGACGCCCGGGTGGTCTACGTCGACAACGACCCGATCGTCGCCACCCACGCCCGCGCCCTGCTGGCCGGGCACCCGGTCGGGCACACCTCCGTCATCGAGGCCGACCTGCGCGACCCGGAGTCGATCCTGCGCCACCCCGCGCTGGGCGCCGCCATCGACCTGTCCCAGCCCGTCGCGCTGATGCTCGTCGCCGTCCTGCACTTCATCCGCGACGAGGAGGGCGCCCAGCAGATCGTCAGCACCCTGCGCGAGGTGCTCGCCCCCGGCAGCGCCCTGATCCTCTCCCACGGCAGCCCCGACTTCGCCTCCCGCGAGAGCGCCGCCGAGGGCACCCGGATCTACCGGAGCGCCAGCGCGCCGCTGGTCCTGCGGCCCCGGGCCGACGTCGAACCCTTCTTCGGGGACTTCGAGTTCGTCGGCCCCGGCCTCGTCCAGCTCCCGCTCTGGCGCCCCACCGCGGGCCACCTGCGCACCGCCGAACTGCCCGAGGGCTGGCAGGACGTCTCCGCCTACGCCGGCGTCGCCCTCAAGCCGTGACCCGGCCAGGGCCGGCCGTGGAACGGTGACGACGGCCGGCCCCGGCGCCTCCCTCCTGCGCCGGGACCGGCCGCCCCCACACCGAGCACACTAGGTCCGAGCACTGACAGCCCCTCACCCACCCGCTCGCCGCCGCCACCGGCCGCGAGCGCTGGGAGGCCTTCCTCGCCCTGGACGACCTGCTCACCCGGATCGGCGAGGTCGCCCCGCGGCGGCTCGCCCTGCAGGCCGCGCATCCGGTGCGTACCGGGAGGAAATGACGCGACAGCGCGCGGCGGGCGGTGTTAGGTTCCGCGGCATGGAACCCCTCACCGACCCCGAGATCCGCGCGTCCTTCGTCAACTGCTCCAAGGGCGAGGCCCGTCGGCTCAACCTGCCCCGGGGCCTGGCCGAACTGCCGTGGGCGGACTTGGACTTCCTCGGCTGGCGGGACCAGGGCGCGCCCGACCGGGCGTACCTGGTCGCGCCGCACGCCGGTGGGCTGGTCGGGGTGACGATGCGTTCGCCGATGGTCCGGCGCAGCCTGACCAAGACCAACGTCTGCTCGCTGTGCATCACCGCGCACGCCGGGTCGGGGGTCGCGCTGCTGGCCGCCCGCCGGGCCGGCGCCTCCGGGCGCGAGGGCAACACCGTCGGCACGTACATCTGCGCCGACCTCGCCTGCTCGCTCTACGTCCGCGGGTTGAAGAAGTCCGCCGCGGTGACCAGGCCGGACGAATCCCTGCCGCTGGAGCAGCAGATCGCCCGTACGGTGGGCAACCTCGACGCCTTCCTCGCCAAGGTGCTCACCGACACCGCCGCCGGGTAGGGCCCCTCCTCGCGCGGCCCGCTACCGCCCCCCGCGCAGCTGGTCCAGGTCGCGGCGCTCCCGCTTGGTCGGGCGCCCCGCGCCGCGGTCCCGTTCGAAGACCGGGGCCACGAACTCGCGCGGCGGCCGCGGCGGACTGTTGTCGACCAGGCACTCCGCCGCGACCGGGGCGCCGACCCGCTTGCGGATCAGCTTCGTCACCACGACGACCCGCTCGTACCCCTCCTCGCGGACCCGGACCTCGTCCCCGGGCCGGAGGCTCTGCGCGGGCTTGACCCGCTCGCCGTTCACCCGGACGTGCCCGGCCTTGCAGGCCGCCGCCGCCAGCGCACGCGTCTTGGCCAGCCGGACCGACCAGATCCAGACGTCCACCCGCACGCTTCCCTGTTCCTCAGCCATCCTGCGAGCCTACCCAGGCCGCGGGCCGACCCCGCCCGGCCCGCGGCCTGATCCACGGGACACGGCTCAGGCGGCGAGCGGGACTTCCTGGACGGCCCAGCCGTTGCCGTCCGGGTCGTTGAAGAACACGAAGTTGTTCCAGGCCTCGCCGTGCCCGTCCACCCGGGCTCCCGCCACGAAGTGCTGGACGGGGCTGACCACCACGCCCCGCGCGGTGAGCTCCGCGTGGGCCTTCTCGATGTCCGGCACCACCAGTTGGAGGCCCTTCACCGAGCCGGGCGCCGACTCGATCACCCCGTCGCCGACCACGATCGAGCAGCGTGAGCCCGGGGGAGTCAGCTGGACCACCCGGACCCCGTCGCGCAGCCGGGTGTCGTGGTCCACGGTGAAGCCGGCCTGCTCCTCGTAGAAGAGCTTCGCGCGGTCCACGTCCGACACCGGGACCACCACGACTTCGAGCTTCCAGTCCATCGCCCTCACCCCTCTCGGTCGGGCACTTCCAGTATCTGCCCGAAACCGTTCCCCGGCGGACCTTCGGATAGCCTGAGAACACGATGAATCCGCAGACCACGCCCGCTTCGTCACCCTCAGCCACCGCCTTCACGACCCCCTGGGGCACCCTCGACCTGACCCGCTTCCCCGTGGACCCCCGCGAGCGGCTGCGGGCCTGGGACGCCGCCGACGAGTACCTGCTGCGCCACCTCGCCGGCGAGGCCGACAGCGCCGGCGGCGCCGCCACCGAGCTGGCCGGCCGCCGGATCGCCGTCCTCGGCGACCGCTGGGGCGCGCTGACCACCGCGCTGGCGCCGTACGAGCCGGTCCAGATCAGCGACTCCCACCTCGGCCGGCAGGCCACCCGGGAGAACCTCGCCCGGGCCGGCGCCGCCGTCGACGAGGACCGGCTGCGCACCACCCGGGACACCCCGCCGGAGCGCATCGACGTCCTGCTGGTGCGGGTGCCCAAGAGCCTGGCGCTGCTGGAGGACCAGCTGCACCGGCTCGCCCCGGCCCTCCACCCCGGCACGGTGGTGATCGGCACCGGGATGGTCACCGAGATCCACACCTCCACCCTGCAGCTGTTCGAGAAGGTGCTCGGCCCGACCCGCACCTCGCTGGCCGTCCGCAAGGCCCGGCTGATCTTCTGCACCCCCGACCCGGCGCTCGACCCCGGCCCCAGCCCCTGGCCGCACCGCTACGCGCTGCCGCCGGACATCGGCCCCGCCGCCGGGCGCACCGTGGTCAACCACGCGGGCACCTTCTGCGCCGAACGGCTCGACATCGGCACCCGGTTCCTCCTGGCCCACCTGCCCACCCCCGCCCCCGGCGACCGGGTGGTGGACCTCGGCTGCGGCAACGGCGTGGTCGGCACCGCGGCCGCGCTGGCCGGGCCGGGCGCGGAGCTGGTGTTCGTGGACGAGTCCCACCAGGCGGTGGCCTCCGCCGAGGAGACCTTCCACACCAACCTGGGCCCGGACGCCCCGGCCGAGTTCCGCACCGCCGACGCGCTCGACCCGGCGGTGTTCGCCCCCGGCTCGGTGGACCTGGTGCTCAACAACCCGCCGTTCCACTCCCACCAGGCCACCACCGACGCCACCGCCTGGCGGATGTTCACCGGCGCCCGGCGGGCGCTGCGGCCGGGCGGCGAGCTGTGGGTGGTCGGCAACCGCCACCTCGGCTACCACGTCAAGCTGCGCAAACTGTTCGGCAACTGCGAAGTCGTGGCCGGGAACCCGAAGTTCGTGGTGCTGCGGGCCGTGAAGCGCTGACCGGCGGCCCTCGGCGGCGCGGCCCGACGGCGCCCGGACCGGTCGCACCGGCGTGCCCAGCCCCGGGCCCGCGTGCCCAGCCCAGGGCCCGTGGGCTCAGCCTTGCATGGATTTTCCCTCCCGCGTATATTCATGCCACGACCAAGGAGGAACGCCATGGCTTTGCGAGTCGCCGTCGCCGGCGCGAGCGGGTACGCGGGCGGTGAGGTGCTGCGCCTGCTGCTCGGCCACCCGGAGGTGGAGATCGGGGCGCTGACCGGCGGCTCGAACGCGGGCACCAGGCTGGGCGCGCTGCAGCCGCACCTGATCCCGCTGGCCGACCGCGTGCTCGAACCCACCACCCCCGAGGTGCTGGCCGACCACGACGTGGTGTTCCTGGCGCTGCCGCACGGCCAGTCCGCCGCCGTCGCCGAAGCCCTCGGCCAGAACGTCCTGGTGGTCGACTGCGGCGCCGACTTCCGGCTCAAGGCCGCCGCCGACTGGGAGCAGTTCTACGGCTCCGCCCACGCCGGCACCTGGCCCTACGGCCTGCCCGAACTCCCCGGCCACCGCGACGCGTTGAAGGGCAGCAACCGGATCGCCGTGCCCGGCTGCTACCCGACGGCCGTCTCCCTGGCGCTGTTCCCCGCCTACGCGGCCCGCCTCGCCGAGCCGGAGGCCGTGGTGGTCGCCGCTTCCGGCACCTCCGGCGCGGGCAAGGCCGCCAAGACCCACCTGCTGGGCAGCGAGGTGATGGGCAGCGTCAGCCCGTACGGCGTCGGCGGCGTGCACCGGCACACCCCGGAGATGGTGCAGAACCTCACCCCGCTGGCCGGCGAGCCGCTGACTGTCTCCTTCACCCCCACCCTCGTCCCGATGCCGCGCGGCATCCTCGCCACCTGCTCCGCCAAGGCCAAGCCGGGCGTGAGCGCCGAGGAGCTGCGCGCCGCGTACGCCGAGGCCTTCGCCGACGAGCCCTTCGTCCACCTGCTGCCCGAGGGGCAGTGGCCGCAGACCAGCAGCGTCTACGGCGCCAACACCGCCCTGGTCCAGGTCGCCCTGGACGCCACCGCCGGGCGGATCATCGCGATCAGCGCGATCGACAACCTGGTCAAGGGCACCGCCGGCGGCGCGGTGCAGAGCATGAACATCGCCCTCGGCCTGCCCGAGGAGCTGGGCCTTCCGCTGAACGGAGTCGCACCGTGACCACCCCTGACCCCGGCGTGACCGCCCCCAACTCCGGCGTGACCGCCGCCAAGGGCTTCCGGGCCGCCGGCGTGACCGCGGGCATCAAGGCCTCCGGCACCCCGGACCTCGCCCTGGTAGTCAACGACGGCCCCTCGTTCGCCGCGGCCGGCGTCTTCACCGCCAACCGGGTCAAGGCCGCGCCCGTGCTCTGGTCCCAGCAGGTCCTCAAGGGCGGCCGGGTCTCCGCCGTCGTCCTCAACTCCGGTGGCGCCAACGCCTGCACCGGCCCGGCCGGCTTCCAGGACACCCACGCCACCGCGGAGAAGGTCGCCGCCGAGCTGGACCTCAGCGCCGGCGAGGTCGCCGTCGCCTCCACCGGCCTGATCGGCGTCCGGCTGCCGATGGACGTGCTGCTGCCCGGCGTCACCCTGGCCGCCCAGGAGCTCAGCGAGACCGGCGGCGAGTCCGCCGCGATCGCCATCAAGACCACCGACACCGTGCACAAGACCGCGCAGTTCACCAGCCCGGCGGGCTGGACGGTCGGCGGCATGGCCAAGGGTGCGGGCATGCTCGCCCCGAGCCTGGCCACCATGCTGGTCGTGCTCACCACCGACGCCGACCTGGACAGCGCCGCCCTGGACGCCGCCCTGCGCGGCGCCACCCGCACCACCTTCGACCGGATCGACTCCGACGGCTGCATGTCGACCAACGACACCGTGCTGCTGCTGGCCTCCGGCGCCTCCGGCACCGCCCCGGACGCGGCCGAGTTCGCCGAGGCCGTCCGCACCGTCAGCGCCGACCTGGCCCGCCAGCTGATCGGCGACGCCGAGGGCGCCAGCAAGGACATCCGGATCGACGTCACCGGCGCGGCCACCGAGGACGAGGCCGTCGAGGTCGCCCGGACGATCAGCCGCAACAACCTGCTCAAGTGCGCCATCCACGGTGAGGACCCCAACTGGGGCCGGGTGCTGTCCGCGATCGGCACCACCTCCGCCACCTTCGAGCCGGACCGGCTGGACGTGGCCATCAACGGCGTCTGGGTCTGCCAGGACGGCGGCGTCGGCGAGGACCGCGAGCTGGTGGACATGAAGGGCCGCGACGTGGTCATCACCGCGAACCTCAACGCCGGTACGGCGAGCGCCTCGCTGTGGACCAACGACCTCACCGCCGACTACGTCCACGAGAACAGCGCCTACTCCAGCTGAGCCGCGGCACCCGCAGCTGATCCGCGACATCCTCCCCCAGCCTGCGGCCGGGGGACCCCCATCGACGAGGGAAACCCGTGCAGATCGCACCCAAGGGCGAACAGGCCCGCAACAACACCGCGTTGCCCAAGGCCATGACGCTGATCGAGGCGCTGCCCTGGCTGGAGCGCTTCCACGGCAAGACCATCGTGATCAAGTTCGGCGGCAACGCCATGGTCGACGAGAGCCTCAAGGCGGCCTTCGCCCAGGACGTCGTCTTCCTCCGCTACGCCGGACTGCACCCGGTCGTGGTGCACGGCGGCGGCCCGCAGATCAGCGCCCAACTGGACAAGCTGGGCCTGGAGTCCAGCTTCACCAACGGCCTGCGCGTCACCACCCCCGAGACCATGGACGTGGTCCGGATGGTGCTGGCCGGCCAGGTGCAGCGCGAGCTGGTCGGCCTGCTCAACGAGCACGGCCCGTTCGCCGTCGGCATGACCGGCGAGGACGCCCACACCATGACGGCGGTCAAGCGCTACGCCGTGGTGGACGGCGAGCAGGTCGACATCGGCCTGGTCGGCGACATCGTCAACATCGAGGCCGGCGCGGTGAAGGCGCTGATCGCCGACGGCCGGATCCCGGTCATCTCCTCGATCGCCCGCGGCGCCGACGGCCACGTCTACAACATCAACGCCGACACCGCCGCCTCCGCCCTGGCGGTCGCGCTCGGCGCCGAGATGCTGGTGGTGCTGACCGACGTCGAGGGCCTGTACAAGGACTGGCCGAACTCCGACGACGTGATCAGCCAGCTCAACGCGAGCGAACTGGAGGAGCTGCTGCCGGGCCTGGCCAGCGGCATGCTCCCCAAGATGGAGGGCTGCCTGCGCGCCGTCCGCTCCGGCGTCGGTACCGCCCGCGTCCTGGACGGCCGGGTGCAGCACAGCCTGCTGCTGGAGATCTTCACCGACGAGGGCATCGGCACGATGGTCGTGCCGGACGACGAGCCGACCGTGACCGGGGGACTGGCATGACGCACAACGAGCAGCTCACCGACCGGTGGCAGCACGCCTTCACCGACAACTACGGCACCCCCCGGATCCCGCTGGTGCGCGGCGAGGGCGTCAAGCTCTGGGACGCCGACGGCAAGGAGTACACCGACCTGCTCGGCGGCATCGCCGTCAACGCCCTCGGCACCGCCCACCCGGCCGTGGTCGAGGCGGTCAGCCGGCAGATCGCCACCCTCGGCCACGTCTCCAACCTCTTCATGGCCGAGCCGACCATCGCCCTCGCCGAGCGGCTGCTGGCGCTGGACGGCCGGGCGGGCGGCCGGGTGTTCTTCTGCAGCTCCGGCGCCGAGGCCAACGAGGCCGCCTTCAAGATCAGCCGGCGGACCGGCCGCACCCACCTGGTCGCCCTCCAGGGCGGCTTCCACGGCCGGACCATGGGCGCCCTCGCGCTCACCGGCCAGCCCGCCAAGCAGGCACCGTTCCGCCCGCTGCCCGGTGACGTCACCCACGTCCCGTTCGGCGACGTCGAGGCGCTGCGCGCGGCCGTCACCACCGGGACCGCCGCCGTCTTCCTGGAGCCGATCCAGGGCGAGAACGGCGCGATCCCGCTGCCCGAGGGCTATCTGAGGGCGGCCCGCGAGATCACCCGGGCCACCGGCACCCTGCTGGTCCTGGACGAGATCCAGACCGGCATCGGCCGGACCGGCCACTGGTACGCCCACCAGGCCGTCGAGGGCGTCGAGCCGGACGTGGTCACCCTGGCCAAGGCGCTCGGCGGCGGCCTGCCGATGGGCGCGGTGCTGGCCTTCGGCCCGGCCGCCGACCTGCTCACCCCGGGCCAGCACGGCACCACCTTCGGCGGCAACCCGGTGGCCGCCGCGGCCGGGCTCGCGGTGCTGGACACCATCGAGTCCGAGGGCCTGCTGGAGCACGTCCGCAAGATCGGCGACCGGCTGCGGCACGGCGTCGAGGCGCTCGGCGACCCGCTGGTCTCGCACGTGCGCGGGGCCGGACTGCTGCTCGGCATCGTGCTGACCAGGCCGCTCTCGGCCCAGGTCCAGGCGGTCGCCCAGCAGGCGGGCTTCCTGGTCAACGCGGCCGTCCCGGACGCCGTACGGCTGGCTCCGCCGCTGGTGCTGAGCGAGCAGGACGCGGACGCCTTCCTCGCGGCCCTGCCGGAGATCCTCCGGACGGTGCGCGAGAGCGCCCCGGCCGATGCGAGTTGACCATCGTCCGGGAGAATAATCACATGACCGATTCCCGCTCCGGTTCCGCCGCCGCCGGCCCGACGTCGCAGGTCCCGCAGACCCGCACCGCGCGCCACCGGCGGATCGTGGACCTGCTCACCCGCCAGCCCGTGCGTTCGCAGAGCCAGCTTGCCAAGCTGCTCGCCGACGACGGACTCGTGGTCACCCAGGCCACCCTCTCCCGGGACCTGGACGAGCTGGGCGCGGTCAAGATCCGCAACCGGGACGGCGCGCTGATCTACGCCGTCCCCGCCGAGGGCGGCGACCGCACCCCGCGCGCACCGATGGGGGAGTCGGCCAGCGAGGGCCGGATGGCCCGGCTGGCCGGCGAGCTGATGGTCTCCGCGACGGCCTCCGGCAACCTGGTCGTGCTGCGCACCCCGCCGGGTGCCGCGCAGTTCCTCGCCTCGGCGATCGACCAGGCCGAGGTCTTCGAGATCATCGGCACCATCGCGGGCGACGACACCGTGCTGCTGATCAGCCGGGACCCGGCGGGCGGCCAGGCACTGGCCGACCACCTCATGCAACTCGCCCAGGCCAAGGCGCAGTAGGGCCGCGGCACCCGGAACCCCGGTCGAAGGATCCCCCTTCGACCGGGGTTTTGTGTTTCATACGGAGTGATGCATACTTATGCCACCCACCGCACATGTGTGAAGGAGCCACCGCGATGACCGCCCAGCAGTCCTCCGACGTCCGCCTCTGGGGCGCGCGCTTCGCCGACGGCCCGTCCGAGGCGCTGGCCAGGCTCTCCGCCTCGGTCCACTTCGACTGGCGGCTCGCCCCCTACGACATCGCCGGCTCCAAGGCCCACGCCCGGGTGCTGCACCAGGCGGGCCTGCTCTCCGACGAGGAGCTGGCCGGCATGCTGGCCGGGCTCGACCGGCTGCTCGCCGACGTCGAGGCCGGGACCTTCGTCGGCACCGTCGCCGACGAGGACGTGCACACCGCCCTGGAGCGGGGCCTGCTGGAGCGCCTCGGCGCCGACCTCGGCGGCAAGCTGCGGGCCGGGCGCTCGCGCAACGACCAGATCGCCACCCTGTTCCGGATGTACCTGCGCGACCACGCCAGGATCATCGGCGGCCTGCTGCTCGACCTCCAGGGCGCCCTGGTCGGCCTGGCCGAGGCGCACCCGGACACCGCGATGCCCGGCCGCACCCACCTCCAGCACGCCCAGCCGGTGCTCTTCGCCCACCACGTCCTCGCGCACGTGCAGGCCCTCGGCCGGGACGCCGAGCGGCTGCGCCAGTGGGACGCCCGCACCGCCGTCTCCCCGTACGGCTCCGGTGCGCTGGCCGGCTCCTCGCTCGGCCTCGACCCGAAGGCCGTCGCCGCCGACCTCGGCTTCGAGGGCGGCTCGGTCGGCAACTCCATCGACGGCACCGCCTCGCGCGACTTCGTCGCCGAGTTCGCCTTCGTCACCGCGATGATCGGGATCAACCTCTCCCGGATCGCGGAGGAGGTGATCATCTGGAACACCAAGGAGTTCGGCTTCATCACCCTGCACGACGCCTTCTCCACCGGCTCCTCGATCATGCCGCAGAAGAAGAACCCGGACATCGCCGAGCTCGCCCGCGGCAAGTCCGGCCGCCTGATCGGCAACCTCACCGGCCTGCTCGCCACCCTCAAGGCGCTGCCGCTCGCCTACAACCGGGACCTCCAGGAGGACAAGGAGCCGGTCTTCGACTCCTGCGACACCCTGGAGGTGCTGCTGCCCGCGTTCACCGGGATGATGGCCACCCTCACCGTGCACCGGGAGCGGCTGGAGGAGCTGGCCCCGGCCGGCTTCTCGCTCGCCACCGACATCGCCGAGTGGCTGGTCAAGCAGGGCGTGCCGTTCCGGGTCGCGCACGAGGTGGCCGGAGCCTGCGTCAAGGTCTGCGAGGCCCAGGGCATCGAACTGTCCGACCTGACCGACGAGCAGTTCGCCTCGATCTCCGAGCACCTGACCCCCGAGGTCCGTACGGTGCTCAGCGTGCACGGCGCCATCGCCGCCCGCGACGGGCGCGGCGGCACCGCCCCCTCGGCCGTCGCGGTCCAGCTCGCCGAGGTGAAGGCGGACCTGGCGCGGCAGCAGGAGTGGGTCCAGGGCTGACCCTGGAGCAGTGGGCGAGGGGCGCGGCGGCCGACCGGCGCGCCCCTCCCGCGTACGCGCCCCGGTCCGGGCGTAACCGGCCCCGCCCGGGCCCGTCATGCACGGTGTGTGCACCCCCCTTCCGGCCGCCCCCTCCGCCGAGGACGTCTACCTCGCCGAACAGCGCCGCCGCGCGGTCCGCGAGACCGTCGCCGCCCTGCCCGGCCGCTGTCCGGAGCTGATCGCCGCCCTCGCCGAGGATCCGCCCCCCACCTACCGGGAGCTCTCCGAGCGCCTCGGCATGCCGCGCGGCTCGATCGGTCCCACCCGCTCCCGCTGCCTGGCCTGCCTGCGGCTGCTGCTGCGCGCCGAGCGCTACCCCTGACCGGAGGCCCGCCTCACCCGGGCGCCGCACGCCCGCCCCGTCTGCTCACCGCCCGTCACCGGCCGCCCGCTCCACCCCCACCCGCGGCGTGACCCTTGCCACGTCTGCCCCGCCGAAGGTTGAGAGAACCTGACACCCGGGTAGCACGCTGGCGAACGTCACTCTTGACGGTGGCGCATACGCTCGGATACTGAGCGTGAGCGCGCCACCCTCTGCGCGCCGGGCACGACGACTGGGGAGGCCCCTCCACATGGGCATGAGCGTGATCATCTCGGCCGCTGCGGCCGAGGACGCGGAGCAGATCCTCAAGCTCCAGTACCTGGGCTACCAGCCCGAGGCGGAGCTGTACGGCGACTGGGCGATCGAGCCCCTGACCCAGAGCCTGGAGAGTCTGCGCGCCGAACTGACCGAGCAGCACGTCCTGGTCGCCCGGCTGGGCGACGAGGTGGTGGGCGTCGTCCGCGGCCACGTCGACGCCGAGGGCATCGGCCGGATAGGGCGTCTGGTGGTCCACCCCCGGATGCAACGGCACGGCCTGGGCGGCCGGCTGCTGGACGCGCTGGAGCGCCGGATGGCCGAGGACGCCCGCCCGGTGACGGCCTACCGGCTGTTCACCGGCCACCGGAGCCTCGGCAACCTGCGGCTCTACGCCCGCCAGGGCTACCGGCAGACCGCCGTCGAGCAGGTGACCAGCCGGCTGAGCTTCGTACACCTGGAGAAGTCCGCCGCGACCCCGCTGACCGGGACCTCGCTGGCCGCGACCGCCTGAGCCCCGCCCGCTCGAGCCTCACCCGCTCGAGCCCCGCCCGCCACCAGCACCCTCGACGCCGCCACCATCCGGACGCCCCGGTGGCGGCGTCGGGTCGTATCTCCCCAGCTCCGCACGGTTCGTGTCCGCAATGCGGACAGTGCTGTCGAACAATTGGGCGCTGTACGACTGATCTGTTTTACTGGCTCACATGACTGCGACGACGAACTGGACCCCCACCGGCACGCTGCCGGCAGGTGAGCGTGCCATGTGCCGTCGAATGTGTCACTGCTGAGGGCCACCGCCCCCGGGCACCCCGCCGAGGGTGCCTCCTCCTCGCGCCCCGAAGCGAGAATCCGGCGTCGCTCCCGCCCGTGCGAGCGCGCCCTCCTCTCCGGACCCCTCCCCTCCGGCGTGCCCGCCCACCCGCGGCCGTCGATGACTCGTTAGGGCCACGCCGTCGCGCGGCCCGGTCGTTCTACGGCCACGATCAAGGGGTGGCCGGTCCGGATCCCCCTGGCGGGGCGTCGCAGGACACCGCCGACCGCGACCCGGTCGGCCGGTGGACACCGCCGCCCGCCCCCGACCCACGGAAGCACCTGTGATCACCACCACGGACCTGACGAAGGTCTACCGTTCCCGAGGCCGCGAGGTGACCGCCCTCGCCGGTGTCGACCTGCACGTCCGCCCGGGCGAGGTCTACGGAGTCGTCGGCACCAGCGGTGCCGGCAAGTCCACCCTCATCCGCTGCGTGAACATGCTGGAGCGCCCGACCTCCGGCACGGTCACCGTGGACGGGGTCGACCTGACGGCGCTGTCCGGCGGGGAGAACCGGGCCGGCAAGGACCTGCGCGAGGCGCGCCGCCGGATCGGCATGGTCTTCCAGCACTTCAACCTGCTCTCCTCCCGCACGGTCCAGCAGAACGTCGAGCTCCCGCTGGAGATCATCGGCCTGGACCGCACCCAGCGCCGCCGCAAGGCCGCCGAACTGCTCGACCTGGTCGGCCTCGGCGACAAGGCCCGCAGCTACCCCAACCAGCTCTCCGGCGGCCAGAAGCAGCGGGTGGGCATCGCCCGCGCCCTGGCCGGCGACCCCAAGGTGCTGCTCTCCGACGAGGCCACCTCGGCCCTCGACCCGGAGACCACCCGCTCGATCCTCAAGCTGCTGCGCGACCTCAACCAGCAGCTGGGCCTGACGGTCCTGCTGATCACCCACGAGATGGACGTCATCAAGTCCGTCTGCGACTCCGCCGCGCTGATGCGCGGCGGCCGGGTGGTGGAGTCCGGCGAGCTGACCGACCTGCTGGCGCAGTCCGGCTCCGAGCTGGCCCGCGAGCTGTTCCCGCTCAGCGAGTTCGGCACCGGCCACCCCGGTACGACCGTGCTGGAGATCACCTTCCAGGGCGACGCCCCGGCGCAGCCGTTCGTCTCCCAGCTGGCCCGCACCTACCAGATCGACATCAACATCCTCGGCGCCGCCGTGGAGACGATCGCGGGCCGGATGGTCGGCCGGATGCGGGTCGAGCTGCCCGGCGGCCACCAGGACAACGTGGTGCCGATCGGCTACCTGCGCGAGCAGGGCCTGCAGGTGGCCCTGCTCGATTCGGACGGCAACGGCACGGCGAACGGAGCGGTGGCATGAGCGGCCTGAGCTGGGACCAGATGCAGGACCTGATGTGGCCCGCCACCCAGGAGACCTTCCAGATGGTCGGTGTCGCGACCCTCTGCACGGTCGTGCTCGGCCTGCCGCTCGGGGTGCTGCTGGTGCTCACCTCCAAGGGCGGGGCGCTGCAGAACCAGCCGGTGAACAAGGTGCTCGGCGCCGTCGTGAACCTGGCCCGCTCGCTGCCGTTCATCATCCTGATGATCGCGCTGATCTCCTTCACCCGGTGGCTGACCGGCAACTCCCTCGGCTGGCAGGCGGCGACCGTGCCGCTGACGGTCGGTGCGATCCCCTTCTTCGCCCGGCTGGTGGAGACCAACGTCCGAGAGGTCGACCGCGGCCTGATCGAGGCGGTGCAGGCGATGGGCGGCAGCACCTGGACGCTGGTGCGCAAGACGCTCGTCCCCGAGGCGCTGCCCGGCATCGTGGCCTCCGTCACCACCACGGTGATCGCGCTGATCGGCTACTCCGCGATGGCCGGCACGGTCGGCGGCGGCGGCCTCGGCGACCTCGCCTACCGCTACGGCTACCTGCGCTTCGAGACCACCTTCATGTGGATCATCGTGGCCGAGATCGCGATCATCGTCACGGTGATCCAGCTGGCCGGCGACCTCGCCGTGCGCCGGCTCGGCGACCGGGGTCGCGGCGGCGGACGCACCCGCCTGCTCCGCCCGCGGGCCACCACCCCCGACGAGGACCTCGTCGCCTCCTAGACCTCCCTCGTCCGACCTCCGGACGCGGCTCCCCGCATCACGCAGAAAGGCACTTTTCGTGCGCAACGTTCTGAAGTTCACCAGCGTCCTCGCCACCGCCGGCCTCGCCCTGTCGCTGGCCGCCTGCGGCAGCTCGGGCTCCTCCTCCTCGGACCCGAACGCGCCGCTGAAGGTCGTGGCCAGCCCGACCCCGCACGCGCAGATCCTCAAGTTCGTCCAGGACAACCTCGCGGCCAAGGCGGGCCTCAAGCTCGACATCAAGGAGGTCACCGACTACGTGACCCCCAACACGGCGGTGCAGGACGGTTCGGCCGACGTCAACTACTTCCAGCACGTCCCGTACCTGGACGACTTCAACAAGAAGAACGGCACGGACATCGTCCCGGTCGAGCCGGTCCACCTGGAGCCGCTCGGCGTCTACTCCAAGAAGGTCAAGGCGATCGGCGACCTGCCGTCCGGCGCCACCATCGGCCTGCCGAACGACGCCACCAACGAGGGCCGCGCGCTCAAGCTGCTCGCCGACACCAAGCTGATCACCCTCAAGGACGGCGCCGGCACCGCCGCCACCCCGGCGGACGTGACGGCCAACCCGAAGAACTTCAAGTGGAAGGAGCTGGAGGCGGCCCAGCTGCCCCGCTCCATCGCCGACCTCGACGCGGCCGTGATCAACGGCAACTACGCGCTCGACTCGGGCCTCAAGCCGGCCACCGACGCGCTGGTGCTGGAGAAGGCCGAGGGCAACCCGTACGCCAACATCATCGCCGTGAAGAAGGGCAAGGAGAACGACCCGCGGGTGAAGAAGCTGGCCGAGCTGCTGCACTCCGACGAGGTGAAGAAGTACATCAACGACACGTTCCAGGGTTCGGTCATCCCGGCCTTCTGAACGACCTGATCGTCGTACGGTCATACCTTGTGACGCCCGACCGGGCCCCCGCCGCACCTCGGCAGGGGCCCGGTCGGGCAGTATGCACCAGGGACACCACGGCAGACCGGGTTCTGACGTACCGTCGTGCGCGCGGCGCACCGCATGCCAACCGGGGCGCGACGGAGGCGTACGGTGTTGTGTTCACGACCCGGCGAGGAGAGACGGCATGGCAGCGAGCTTCCCCGAGACCGCCATCAGCACCGAGCGGCTGCTGCTGCGGCCCCTTGCGGAGGACGACGCCCCGGGGCTGGCCACCATGATGGCCGACGACCTCGTGCTCGCCTGGACCGATCTCCCGCACCCCTTCACCGAGGAGTACGCGACCGAGCTCGCCCGCACCCTCGCCCCCGCCCACCGCGCCCACGGCCGCGGCATCGTCTTCGCCGTCACCGAGCACCTCACCCAGCGCCTGGTCGGCCAGGTCGAACTGCGCAACACCGACTGGCGGCTGCGCAGCACCGAGATCTCCTACGTCACCGCCGCCTGGGCCCGCGGCGAGGGCTACGCCCCGGAGGCCGTCCTCGGCGTCGCCCAGTGGCTGTTCGAGGACCGCGGCTTCCTGCGCCTGGAACTGCGCACCGCCGCCGGGAACACCGCCGCCCAGCAGGTCGCCCAGAAGATCGGCGGCATCAGCGAGGGCGTGCTGCGCAGCGCCTGGATAGTCCGCGGCGAGTCCGGGGAGGTCGTCGCGGAGAGCCGCAGCGACCTGATCCTGTGGAGCCTCCTCCCGGAGGACCTGGAGTCGCCCGAACTGCACCGCGACGGCTGGCACGGCGACCACCGCTACGTGCTGCGCGACTGATCCGCCGGCGCCCTCCCCCGCTGGTCACCCCCCGTGGCGCGGACAGGTGTGCGAGTTGTCGACCTCAGGGGGACCGTACCCGGTAGCCTCTCCACCGGCGCCGCACAGCCGGCGCGACGAGTCGCGCAACGAGTCGAGGGAGAACGGCCGCAGATGGCTGACCGGATCACGGTCATCGGGTGGGACGGCACGCCGCTGACCGAGGCCGCCGGCGCGGCCCTCGCCGCGGCGACCCTGGTCGCCGGAGCCTCCTACCAACTGGACGCCCTCCCGGTGCCGGAGGAGGCCGAGCGGATCGCCCTCGGCAACATCCAGCAGGCCGCCCGGACGATCGCCGAGCACCGCGGCGCCGCCGTCGTGGTCGCCGAGGGCGACCCGGGCTTCTTCGGCGTGGTGCGCACCCTGCGCCGCCCCGAGTTCGGCCTCGAACTCGAGGTCCTGCCCGCCGTCTCCTCCGTCGCCACCGCCTTCGCCCGGGCCGGGATGCCCTGGGAGGACGCCCAGGTGGTCAGCGCCCACGGCGGTCGGCTGCGCCGCGCCGCCAACATCTGCCGCGCCCACCCCAAGGTCGCCGTGCTCACCGCCCCGGGCGCCGGTCCGGGCGAACTCGCCCTGATGCTGCGCGGGGTGCACCGGACCTTCGTGGTCTGCGAGGCCCTCGGCACCCCGGAGGAGGACGTCACCGTCCTCACCTCCGACCGGATCGCCGACCACGTCTGGCGGGACCCCAACGTGGTGCTGGTGATCGGCGGCGCCGCCCAGGCCGGCGCGGTCGGCGAGGCGGCCGGCTGGCTGGCCGGGCGCCCCCTGGGCTACCCCGGCGCGGAACGCGGCTGGGCGCTCCCCGGCGACGCCTACGCGGGCGCCGGGCGCACGGAGGGCGAGCCGGGCGCGTCGGAGGCACTTCCCGCGCACGTGCGCGCCCTGGTGCTGGCCCGTCTGGGTGCACGTCCCGGCGACCTGGTCTGGTCGGTCGGCGCGGGCAGCGGCGCCCTCGCGGTGGAGGCGGCCCGGTTCGGCGCCGCCGTGGTCGCGGTCGAGGCCTCCCGCTCGGCCTGCGCCCGGCTCGCCGTCAACGCCCGCCGGTACGGGGTCGAGGTGGAGACGGTGTACGGGCAGGGGCCCGAGGTGCTGGGCGGACTGCCGGAGCCCGACGCGGCGGTGGTGGAGTCCGCCGACCTGGACGTGGTGCGCGCGGTGCTGGCCCGCAGGCCGGAGCGGTTCGTGGCGGTGGCCCGGACCTTCGCCGAGGCCGAGGAGGTTCACCGGGCCATCGTCGGGGCCGGCTACCGGGCGGACGGCGCGCTGCTGCAGTCGACCCCGCTGCGGGCCGGCGAGGAGGGCGGCGCACTGGCGCTCGGGGCGGGCGAGGGCGGCGCGCTGCTGCTCTGGGGTGAGCAGATCGTGTGAAGGCCTCGGGTGCGGGCCGGGGCCGCCGGACGTACCGCGCGGTGATCCAGGTCGCATCCGGACACCGAT
Organism: Kitasatospora sp. NPDC029367; assembly: GCF_055569135.1. Classification (NCBI taxonomy): domain Bacteria; kingdom Bacillati; phylum Actinomycetota; class Actinomycetes; order Kitasatosporales; family Streptomycetaceae; genus Kitasatospora; species Kitasatospora sp. NPDC029367. The sequence continues at coordinate 72,401 of NZ_JBVHYH010000027.1, read as the reverse complement.
TCGAGAGGTCACCGCGCCGGGCCGGTAGTGTGGCTCACAGACGGCTCCAGCCGCCTACGACCCACCCGATTCGGTCGGTTTGTCACCTTTTTGACGCGGTGCAATCCGGTTCCGCTCGGAGTGTGGGCAATTCGACGGGCCGCGTGCCGGACCTGGAGAATGCCGTAGGGTCCGGTGCGGTCGTGCCGGTTGCTCCGGGTTGTCGTTGATTCAGATGGTGCACCGCCTTCACCGGTGGTGCCCGGGCCGGGGTGCCGCAGCGCGCCGGAAGGACTTGGGCCGCAGCGCCACGGCGCGGCGGCCACGTGTGGTTGAGGGGCGGGTCGGTGCAGGCCCGGCCCGTGCGGATGGGCGCTGCGGTCGGTGGATCGCGTCGCCAAGGGGCGCGGCAGCGGCCTGGAAGGAGCTTTGACAATGACCGATGGCGGCCACGTCCCGGGCGAGGGACTGCCGGAGCACCTGCACGCCGGGCCCGACCCGCTCGGCGGACCGGAGGGCGTCGCGGGCGTTGCACCTCTGCAGGGCGTCGCGACCGACGGCGGCGTGATCCCCAACCCGGCGGCGCCGCTCGGCGGCCTGCCGGGCGCGATGCCCCCCGGCGCGGGCGTGATCCCGCCGCAGGGCCAGCCGAACTTCACCACCCCCGGCGTGCCGGCCCCGGCCGCCCCGGGCGACGGCTGGGCCGTCGACCAGGGCGCCCAGCGCCCGTCCTTCCACTTCGTCGACCAGCCGGACGGGCTGGACGACGAGGACGATGTCCTGCTGATGCCCGGCCCGCAGGGCTCCTGGGGAGCCGAGCAGCCCCCGTTCGCGCAGCCGGACGGCACCCCGGTCGAGCCCTCCTGGCCGCCGGTCGACCCGCCGGTGCTCGGCGGCGAGCAGTTCCAGCAGCAGCCGTCGCAGGCCGCCCAGGCGCAGCCGTACCCGCAGCAGCCGATGACGCAGGCTCAGCCGCCGCGCCGCCCGCTGCACGCCGGCCCGCCGATCCCGGACCCCTCGCTGATGACCGGCCAGGTGCCGGTCCGTTCGCTGGCCGACCGCGGCCCGTCGCAGGGCGGCACGCCCGCGCACGGCATCCCGGTCGTCGGCCGGCCGCCGATGGGCGAGCCCGTCGCGCCGGTTCCGGGCGTCGTGCCGCAGGCAGCCCCGGTGGCGCCCGCCGCGCCGGTGCCGCCGGCTCCCTCCACGGTCGAGGGCGGGCCGGAGGTTCACCAGGTCGCCCAGGCCCAGGGTTACCAGCAGGTGCCGCTGGGCTCGCCGCCGGTCGAGGGCCTGATGGCGGTCGAGGCGATCGGCGCCATCGAGGTGATCGAGGTCGTCGGGACCCCGGACGCCGTCCCGGCCGCGCCGCTCGCCGAGGGCGTCCCGGCCCAGCCGGCCGCCGAGGCCGCTCAGCAGGGCCCGGCCGTCGTGGTCGAGCCGGTCGCGGCGGTCGAGCAGGTCGAGCCGGTCGCGGCCGAGACGGTCGGTCAGCCGGCCGCCGAGGCGGTCGTGGTGGAGAGCCCCGCGGTCGAGGCCGTGGTCGTCGACGCCCCCGTCGTGGAGACCGCCGCCGTGGAGACCGCCGCCGTGGAGACCGCCGCGGTCGACGGTGCCGCCGTCGAGGTCGTGGCGGTCGAAGGGGTCGAGGGTACCGGCGAGGCCGCCGCGCCTGTCGAGCCGTCCGAGGCGGCCGCTCCGGCCGGTCAGCCGCGCCGGATCTCCGCCTTCCTCGCCGCGCCGACCCCGCACGGCCTGCCCAAGGTCGAGGCGGCCCAGCAGGCCCCGGTGGCCGTCGAGGCGGCCCAGGAGCAGCCCGTCCCCATAGCGGCCGCCGAGCCGGTCCAGGCTGAGGCCGTCGCCGTCCAGGCCGAGCCCGTCGAGGCGGTCCAGGAGGCCGGACAGCCCGCCGAGGCCGCGCAGGCGGTCGTCGCGGAACCGGTGGCGGAGACCGCGGCCGGCACCGGCGAGATGCCCTCCGGGCAGGTCGTCGCCGAGGCCGCCGAGCAGGAGCCCGCCGCCGAGCCGGTCCAGGCCGAGGCCGTCGCCATCCAGTCCGAGGCCGTCGCCGTCGAGGCCGCCGGTGCCGAGCCGGTCGCCGAGCAGCCGCAGCACCCGGAGCAGGCGGAACAGCCGCAGCAGCCGCAGCCGCAGCCGCAGCCGCAGCCGGAGGCCGTCCCGGCCGAGCCGGCCGCGGAGACCCCGGCCGAGCCGGTCCCCGGGCAGCCGGAGCAGGCCGAGCAGCAGCCGGCCGCTGAGCAGGTTGCCGCAGAGCAGCCCGCCGAGGCGGAGGCCGCGCAGCCCGTCGAGGCCGTCGCCCCCGGGGCCGAGCAGCAGCCCGCCACCGAGCCGGCCGCCGAGGCCGCCGAACAGCCGGTTGCCGAGGTCACCGCGACCGCCGAGACCGCCGAGGTTGTCGAGCAGCCCGCCGAGGCCCCGGCCGCGGAGCAGCCGCAGCCGGAGCAGCCCGAGCAGCCCGAGCAGCCCGGGGCCGACCAGCCGCAGGCCGAGCCCGCCGCCGTCGCCGCCGGAGCGGAGGCCGTCCAGGAGGAGGCCCCCGCCGCCGAGCAGCCGCAGCCCGAGGCCCCGGCCGCCACCGAGCAGCCGCAGGCCGAACAGCCCGCTGACCAGCAGCCTGAGGCGGCCGTCGAGCCGACCGACGCCCCGGCCGCCGAGGCCGAGCAGCCCGCCGAACCCGCCGAGCCCCGCGGCCCCGCCGCCCCCGGCTACGACGAGGCCGGCCGCGACGCCGTCCACCAGGTGATCCGCGAGCGCCGCGACATCCGCAACGGCTTCCGCCCCGACCCGATCCCGCACGAGGTGCTGATCCGCGTCCTGGAGGCGGCCCACACCGCGCCCAGCGTCGGCTACTCCCAGCCCTGGGACTTCGTGGTCATCCGCTCGGCGAAGACCCGCAGGAAGATGCACGCCCTGGCCGAGCGCCAGCGCGAGGCGTACGCGGACTCGCTGCCGAAGGGCCGGGCCAAGCAGTTCCGGGAGATCAAGATCGAGGCGATCCTCGACACCCCGGTGAACATCGTGGTCACCGCCGACCGCACCCGCGGCGGCCGGCACACCCTGGGCCGGCACACCCAGCCGCAGATGGCCCCGTACTCGGCCGCGCTGGCCGTGGAGAACCTCTGGCTGGCCGCCCGCGCCGAGGGCCTGGGCGTCGGCTGGGTGAGCTTCTTCGACGACGAGGAGCTGGTCCGCGAGCTCGGCCTGCCCGAGCACCTGGAGGTCGTCGCCTACCTGTGCGTCGGCTTCGTCGACGAGTTCCCGGACGAGCCGGAGCTGGAGCAGCAGGGCTGGGCCAAGAAGCGCCCGCTCGCCTGGGTGGTCCACGAGGAGCAGTACGGCAACCGCGCGCTGCCCGGCGAGGAGCCGCAGAACCTGCTCGCCGACACCCTGCGCGGAATCCGCCCGCTGGACGCCAAGGCACTCGGCGAGGCCTGGGACCGCCAGAAGCGGATGACCAAGCCGGCCGGCTCGCTCGGCATGCTGGAGATCATCTCCGCCCAGCTGTGCGGCCTCTCCCGCAAGTGCCCGCCGCCGATCCCGGAGCCCGCCTGCGTGGCGATCTTCGCGGGCGACCACGGTGTGCACGCCCAGGGCGTCAGCCCGTGGCCGCAGGAGGTGACCGCCCAGATGGTCGGCAACTTCCTGGCTGGGGGAGCGGTGATCAACTCCTTCGCCAAGCAGATCGGCACCGAGGTCTGCGTGGTGGACGTCGGCGTCGCCGCCGAGCTGCCGCAGGCCGTCCAGCAGGGCCGGGCCACCGGCCTGCTGCCGCGCAAGGTCAAGCCCGGCACCGACGACATGACCCAGGGCCCGGCGATGACCCGCGAGGAGGCCCTCCAGGCCATCGAGGTCGGCATCGAGACCGCCCGCGACCTGGTCGCGGCGGGCAACAAGGCGCTGGTCACCGGCGACATGGGCATCGCCAACACCACCGCCTCGGCCGCCCTGATCTCGGTGTTCACCGGCCTCGACCCGGCCGAGGTCACCGGCCGCGGCACCGGCATCGACGACGAGACCCACGCCCGCAAGATCGAGGTCATCCGCGCCGCGCTGGCCCTCCACCAGCCCGACCCGAACGACCCGATCGGCGTCCTCGCCGCCGTCGGCGGCCTGGAGCACGCGGCCATCGCCGGCTTCCTGCTGGGCGCCGCCTCGCTGCGCACCCCGGTGGTGCTGGACGGCGTGATCGCCGGTTCGGCCGCGCTGGTCGCCAAGGCCATCGCCCCCGAGGTACTGGCCGCCTGCATCGCCGGCCACCGCTCCGCCGAGCCCGGCCACCAGGCCGCGCTGGCGAAGCTCGGCCTGCGTCCGCTGATCGACCTGGACTTGCGGCTCGGCGAGGGCACCGGTGCCCTGCTGGCGCTGCCGCTGGTGCAGAGTGCGGCCCGCGCGATGCACGATGTAGCCACCTTCGACTCCGCCGGAGTCACCGAGAAGGCCTGACGCGCCGCTTCACCTCACCGCTCCGCGGACCGGCCCGAGGGCGCGCCGGCCCGCGGAGCGGCGTATCTCCGTACCGCCCCACACCCTCGTCCCTCCGTACCGCCCCACACCCTCGTCCCTCCGTACCGCCCCACACCCTCATCCCGATCAGGAGCACCGCCGATGAGCGCGCCCACCCCGCACCCCAGCACCGAGGGCCGGACCCCCTACCCGGTGGGCCTGCTGCTGGCCGGCCGTCGCGTCGTCGTGGTCGGCGGCGGACAGGTCGCGCAGCGGCGGCTGCCCGCGCTGATCGCCTCCGGCGCCGACCTGCACCTGATATCCCCGGCCACCACCCCGGCCGTCCAGGCCATGGCCGACGCGGGTGAGCTGACCTGGCACGCCCGCCCGTACGCGGACGGCGACCTGGCCGGTGCCTGGTACGTCCTGGTGGCCACCGACGACCCGGCGGTCAACCCGGCGGTCAGCGCCGAGGCCGAGCGCGAGCGGGTGTTCTGCTCCCGCAGCGACGACGCCTCCGCCGCCTCCGCCTGGACCCCGGCCAGCGGCCGTGACGGCGGCGCCACCGTCGCGGTGCTCACCGGCGACCCGCGCCACTCCGCCGCCCTGCGCGACGCCGTCGTCGGCGGCCTGCGGGACGGCTCGCTGGCCGCCCGCTCGTACCGCACCCGTGGTGCCGGCGTCGCCCTGGTCGGCGGCGGCCCGGGCGACCCTGACCTGATCACCGTGCGCGGCCGCCGACTGCTCGCCGACGCCGACGTGGTGGTCGCCGACCGCCTCGCCCCGCGCGAACTGCTCGCCGAGCTGCCCGAGCACGTCGAGGTGATCGACGCCGCCAAGATCCCCTACGGGCGCCAGATGGCCCAGGAGGCGATCAACCAGGCGCTGATCGACCACGCCAAGGCCGGGAAGTTCGTGGTCCGCCTCAAGGGCGGCGACCCGTACGTCTTCGGCCGCGGCGGCGAGGAGCTGCTGGCCTGCGCCGAGGCGGGCATCCCGGTCACCGTGGTGCCCGGCATCTCCAGCTCGATCAGCGTCCCGGAGTCGGCCGGCATCCCGGTCACCCACCGCGGCCTGACGCAGGAGTTCACCGTGGTCTCCGGCCACGTCGGCCCGGACGACCCCCGGTCGGTCACCAACTGGACGGCCGTCGCCGGGATGACCGGCACCCTGGTGCTGCTGATGGCCGTGGACAAGATCGGCGCGATCGCCGCCAAGCTGGTCGAGCACGGCCGCCCGGCCGACACCCCGGTCGCGATCGTCCAGGAGGGCACCACCGCCGCCCAGCGCCGGGTGGACGCCACCCTGGCCACGGTCGCCGCCGTGGTCGAGGCCGAGGGCGTCAAGCCCCCGGCGGTCATCGTGGTCGGCGAGGTGGTCAACGTCCTGGCCGCCGCCTTCCAGCGGTAGCGAGCCCACGGAGCGGGAAGTCCCACGGAACGGGAAGTCCCACGGAGTGGGAAGTCGGCCGGTCCGACTTCCTACTCCAACGGCTGCTCCGTCCAGATGACCTTCCCGGTCGCCGTGTAGCGCGTTCCCCAGCGGTCCGCGAACTGCGCGACCAGGAACAGCCCGCGCCCGCCCTCGTCCTCGGTCGCCGCGTACCGCAGGTGCGGCGAGGTGCTGCTGCCGTCCGACACCTCGCAGATCAGCGAGCGGTCGAGGAGCAGCCGCACCCGGATCGGCCCGGAGCCGTACCGGATCGCGTTGGTCACCAGCTCGCTCAGGATCAGCTCGGTGACGAACGCCGCCTCGTCCAGCCCCCAGTCCGCCAGCCGCCGGGCCACCTGCGCCCGGACCACCCGCACCGCCGCCGGGTCGGCGGGCACGTCCCACTGGGCGACCCGGTCCGGCGACAGCACCTTGGTCTCCGCCACCAGCAGCGCGATGTCGTCCTGCGGGTTCGCCGGCAGCATCGCCCCGAGCACGTCCGCACAGGTCTGCTCGGGCGTCCGCGGTGGCCCGCTCAGCGTCGTCCGCAGCAGCTCCAGGCCCTCGCCGATGTCCCGCTCGCGGTCCTCCACCAGCCCGTCCGTGTACAGCACCAGCCGACTGCCCTCGGCCAGCTCCAGCTCGACGGTCTCGAACGGCAGTACCGCCAGCCCCAGCGGCGGCCCGGTCGGCAGCTCCGGATACGTCACCCGGCCCTGGGGGTCCACCACGGCCGGCGGCGGGTGCCCGGCGGCGGCCACCGTGCAGCGCCGCGACACCGGGTCGTAGATCGCGTACAGGCAGGTCGCCCCGGTCAGGCCGGCGCTACCGGAACCGCCCGCCTCCTCCTGGTCGATCCGGTTCACCAGTTCGTCCAGGTGGCCCAGCAGCTCGTCCGGCGGCAGGTCCAGCGTGGAGAAGTTGTGGATCGCCGTGCGCAGCCGCCCCATCGTCGCCGCCGCGTGCAGCCCGTGCCCGACCACGTCGCCGACCACCAGCGCCACCCGGGCGCCCGGCAGCGGGATCACGTCGAACCAGTCCCCGCCCACCCCGGCCTGGGCCGGCAGGTAGCGGTGCGCCACGTCCAGCGCGTTCTGCGCCGGCAGGCTCCGCGGCAGCAGGCTGTGCTGCAGGGTCACCGCCATCGCGTGCTCCCGGGTGTACCGGCGGGCGTTGTCGATGCACACCGCCGCGTGCGCCACCAGCTCCTCGGCCAGCGTCAGGTCCTCCGGCTCGAACGGCTCGGCGCGGTCCGCCCGCCAGAACCGGGCCACCCCCAGCAGCACCCCGCGTGCCCGCAGCGGCACCCGCACTAGCGAGTGCACCCCGTACGCCAGCGCCCGCGCCGAGCGCTCCGGGTCCTGCTCCCGCCAGCCCTGCGCCTCGGCCAGCCGCGGCTCCAGCCCGGGCGTGCCGCTGTCCAGCGCCGCGGCCAGCGGGGTGGCCGGCACCACCTCCAGGACCGTCCCCACCGGGTGGAACGGGGCGTCGTCCCTGATCCCGGCGAGCGCGGTACGGCGCATCCGGCCCAGCGAGCCGACCCGCGGCGGCTCCTCGCCCGCCAGGACCTGCTCGGCCAGGTCCACCGTGACGAAGTCCGCGAACCGCGGCACCGCGACCTGCGCCAGCTCCTCCGCGGTCCGGGTCACGTCCAGCGAACTGCCCACCGTCACCCCGGCGTCGTACAGCAGCCGCAGCCGCCGCTGCGCGCCCTCGGCCCGGCCGGTCAGCGCCATCAGCTCGGTGGAGTCGCGCAGCGTGGCGACGCAGCCGGGCGGGCCGCCGTCCCGGTCGGTCAGCCGTACGTTCACCGCGAGCAGCCGCTCCCCGGCCAGCACCACCTCGTCGCTCACCGGCCGGTCGGCGGTCAGCAGCTCCAGCGGCGCGGGCTCCAGGCCCAGCTCGGTCACCGGACGGCCCTCGGCGTCCGGCGGCAGGTCCAGCAGTCGGCGTGCCTCGTCGTTGCAGAGCAGCAGCCGCCCGTCCCCGCCGACGATCATCACGCCCTCGCGCACCGCGTGCAGCACCGCCGCGTGGTGCTCGTACATCCGGGTCATCTCGACCGGGCCCAGCCCGTGCGTCTGCCGTCGCAGCCGCCGGCTGATCAGCGCCGTCCCCAGGGTGGCCAGCCCTATCGCGCCCGCCGCGGCGCCCAGGACCAGCGGCAGCTGGCGCTCGCTCGCGGTGGACACGTGGCTCAGGGTGACCCCCGCCGAGACCAGCCCGACCACCGAACCGTCCGGCGCGTACACCGGGACGACCGCCTGCACCAGCGGCCCCAGCGTGCCGGTGAGGTGCTGGGTCACCACCTGGCCGTGCAGCGCCGGCTGGTACGTGCCGATGAACTTCTGGCCGATCCGGGCCGGATTGGGGTGGGTGTAGCGGATGCCCTGGTTGTTCAGCACCACGATGAAGTCCACGCCCGAGGAGATCCGCGCGGACTGGGCCTTCGGCTGGAGGATCGCGGTCGGATCGGGGGAGCGCAGCGCGTCCACCATGCCCGGTGAGTTGGCGAAGGCCTGGGCGACCGCCACCGACCGGTTGCTCGCCTCGTGGTCGGCGTCGTTGTGCGACTGCACCACCAGTGCCACCGCGGCCCCCGCCACCAGCAGCAGCACGATCAGGATCTGCAGCGCGAACACCTGCCCGGCCACCGACCAGTGCCGGGCCGGTCTCGACCGCTTCGCGTGCGGCAGCTCTAGCCGACCGTGTGGGCGCCCACCGGGGGAGCCGGCGTCGCCGGTGGCACCAGAGGCCGACGGAGCCCAGGATCGGCCCGGATTTCGGGCCATACCGTCATATTTGCACTCCGAGTAGCCCGCGACCACCCCGTCACCTCCGCCGTTTGGCCTTCCCCGCCCCGGCTTGGCAAGATCACAGGGTGTCCGAACCCAGCACCATCACCGACCCGGCCGACCCGCGCCTCGCCGACTACACCGGCCTGACCGACGTCGAACTGCGCCGTCGCCGCGAACCCGCCGAGGGCCTGTTCATCGCCGAGGGGGAGAAGGTCATCCGCCGCGCCCTCGCGGCCGGCTACCGGATGCGGTCGATGCTGCTGACCGCCAAGTGGCTCGACGTGATGGCCGACGTCATCGCCGAGGCCGACGCCCCGGTCCACGTCGTCGAACCCGGCCTGGCCGAAGCCGTCACCGGCTACCACGTCCACCGCGGCGCCCTGGCCTCGATGGAGCGCAAGCCCCTCCCGGACGCCGCCGACCTGCTCACCGGGGCCCGCCGGGTCGCCGTCCTCGAAGGCCTGGTCGACCACACCAACCTCGGCGCCATCTTCCGCAGCGCCGCCGCCCTCGGCATGGACGCCGTCCTGCTCTCACCCGACTGCGCCGACCCGCTGTACCGCCGCGCGGTCAAGGTCTCCATGGGCGCCGTCTTCGCGGTTCCGTACGCCCGCCTCGACCCCTGGCCGGCTGCCCTCGACACCGTCCGCGAGGCCGGCTTCACCCTGCTGGCCCTCACCCCCGCCGACACCGCCGTCGACCTCGCCACCCTCGCCCCCCACACCCTCCCCAGGACCGCCCTCCTCCTCGGAGCCGAAGGCGACGGCCTCACCCCCCGGGCCATCGCCGCCGCCCACCACCCGGTCCGCATCCCGATGGCCCACGGCATCGACTCCCTCAACGTCGGCGCCGCCGCCGCCGTGGCCTTCTACGCCGTCACCACCCCCTGACCCGCACGGAGCCCCCACCACCAAAAGTCGCCCCGCCCGACTTCCTGTACGGTCCACAGCCGGCCCCGCCGCCCGCCCGGTGACTCCACCACCGCCCCGGGCTGCCCACCAACCCTCACCGGGCACCAGAAGTCGGCCAGCCCGACTTCCTGTGCGGCGCCAGGGCCTTCCACCTGCCCAAGCTCGGTCCCGCTCCAAAGCCCGGCCCCGGCGCCCGCCCGGCGACTCCGCCACCACCTCTGGCTGGCACCAGAAGTCGGCCGGTTCGACTTCTGGTGCGCCCCCCGGAGCTTTCACCCGCTCAACTCCGGCGCCCCCGGCCGCCGCCTCCGGCCGACGCCAGAAGTCGGCGAGCCCGCCTTTTGGCGCCCGCCGCCCAGCCCCGCACCGGCTACCTCACCACCGGGACCCTGCCCGACTTCTCGCCAACGCCCCAGGCTGCCGACCAACCCCCACCGGCACTAGAAGTCGGCCAGCCCGACTTCCTGTGCGGCGCCCAGGGCCTTCCACCTGCCCAAGCTCGGTCCCGCTCCCTAGCCCAGCCTCGGCGCCCGCCCGGTGGCTCCGCCACCACCTCTGGCTGTCACCAGAAGTCGGCGAGCCCGACTTCCTGTGCGGCCTCCCCTTCTGCCCACTTTCCCAGGCCCGATGTTGCCGCTGCTGTGCCGGAAGCCGCTCTGCGAAGCCTGGCACCGCGCCGGAAGTCGGCCGGGCCGACCTCCTATGCGCCCGCCGCCTGCGTCGCGCCGTTCACCTCATGCCCCTGGCACAGGGCGAGGCACCAGAAGTCGGCTGGGCCGACTTCTGGTGCCTGCAAGCCTGCTCAGCCCGTCGGGGCGGTGGGTGGGGCCGGGGCGGCGGCCGGGGGAGGGGTGGTGGGGCCGGTGCCGCCGGAGGCGCCGGCGCCGGGCCAGGACTCGTCGAGGGTGCCGTCGGCCCGCGCGGTGTAGCGGGTGGAGATGATCGCGCCGGTGGCGGCCACGCGCTCCTCGCGGACGACGGCGCTGCCGTCCAGGCGCCAGGTGGCGGTGGCCTGCGGGTCGGCGGTGGAGGTGCGGGAGGTGGTCGCCACGGGGGAGTCCCCGACGAAGGTGTAGAGCTGGACGAGGTCGACCGGTGCCGAGCCCTCCACCCGCCGTAGCACCACGACCGCGGCCGGCTGACCCTTGTACCGGGCGGGCAGGACGGCGCTCAGCGCGACCTGCGGCCCGCCGCCGACCGAGCGGCCGTCCTTCAAGGTGACGGCGGGCCCGCCCGCCCCGTCGGGGTAGCTGCGGTTGGGCCAGTCCACCACGGGCCCGGGCCCCTGCGCGGGCGCCAACGCGCTGTCCGCGGTGCCGCGCGCGGCGGCCGGGAGCGGGGTCGGCGAGGCCTGCGGCGCGACGTCCACGGAAGTCCCGGGCACGGCCAGCTCGCCGCCACCGGCGCCACCGCCCGTCGCGCTCTGCCCGACCACCGGTCGCGCCCCCTGGTTGCTCCGGTTCTCGCAACCCTGCGCCGCCGCGATGGCCAGCGCGACGCCGATCGTCACGGTGACGAAGACGACCAGCCGCTGCCGCAGCAACCGCTGCCGTGCCGTGCCGGGCCGTCCGCCGGGTGCGGGGGTGTGCTGCCGGTCCCGGGGGCGGGGTCGGGCCGGCGGCGGGGTCTGCGAGCGGTCCCGCAGCCGGCGGGTGACGGGCGTGGCCTCGGGCCGGGGGAGCGGGCCGCCGTGCGGGCGCCGCGCGGAGCCTGCGGGCGCCTGCCCACCCGGTCGGCCGGCACCGGCCCGGGCCCGCGCGGCCGGTGCCGCGGGTTCGGGTGAGCGCCCGGGGCCCGGTACGCCCTGCCGCCCGTTCTCCTGCTGAGGGGCCTGCGGCGCCGCCGTCGCACCGGCGGGTGCGGCAGCCGCCGTTCCCCGTCTGACCCCGCGTCCGCCGGCGGCGGCCGTGCCGCGGGCCGCCAGTTCGCTGAGCCGCTCGTGCAGGGCGGCCGCGCCGGGCCGCTCGGCGGGTTCCTTGGCGAGGCAGGCCCGGATGAGCGGGGCGAGCTGCGGGGGGACGGCCGACAGGTCGGGTTCCTCGTGGACGACCCGGTAGAGCATCACCTCGGAGGACGCCCCGGAGCCGAACGGGGTGTCCCCGGTGAGCGCGTACGCGAGGGTGGCGCCGAAGGCGAACACGTCGGTGGCCGGGGTGACGGCGACGCCGCGGACCTGTTCGGGGGCGAGGAAGCCGGGGGAGCCGACGGCGGTGCCGACATGGGTGAGGGTGCTGGCGCCGCGTGACCAGGCGATGCCGAAGTCGATGATCCGCGGGCCGCGCGGGGAGAGCAGGATGTTGGAGGGCTTGAGGTCGCGGTGGACGACCCCGGCCTCGTGCACCTTGACCAGCCCGTCGGCCAGGGCGGCGCCGATCCGGGCGGCTTCGGGCCAGCTCAGCGGCCCTTCGTCCCCGACCCGCTTGTAGAGGGAGGGGCCGGGGACGTAGGCGGTGGCCAGCCAGGGGCGGTCGGCCTCGATGTCGGAGCCGACCACCCGGGCGGTGCAGCCGCCCCGGATCCTGGAGGCGGCGGCGATCTCGCGGGCGAAGCGGGTGCGGAACTCCTGGTCCTCGGCGAGTTCGGCGCGGATGAGCTTGAGCGCGACGCGCTGGCCGCGGCGGTCGGAGCCGAGGTAGACCACGCCCATGCCGCCGGCTCCCAGTCGCCGGTGCAGGCGGTACGGCCCGACGATGCGGGGGTCCTCACGCCTCAGCCGCATCATCGCCATGTCTCGTTCCCCGTCAGCCTGTGGGTGAGGCCCCGTCGGTTGGGGCATCGTCAGTTCCTGTCCGGCACAGCTTACGGACTGCCCGCTGCGGTGTGCTGATACGCAACACCTCGAGCCACCGTGCGATTGTCCGATCTTGAGCTGAGCAGCAGGTCACAGGGGTGCCGAATCGTTTCTCGGGGTTGCCCCTCAGGGTTCCCCCGGGGACCGTGTGAGACCTTCCTCCCCCTCCGGTAGTACGCCTTGAGTCTGAGCGTCATCCTCCGGGATGCCCGAGGAACAGTACGACGGCATGACGCCCGGAAGGCCCCCGGCCAATAGCGTTGTGTCCAGCGGTGGACGGGAAACTCGTCCCCCGAGGTAAGCCGTCCACCGCGCCAACTCGACCGGATCAGGAGCAGGGCCATGGCATCGCAGCAGACGGGAACCACCCGCCGGCGTCGACCGCCCTTCATCCAGCCCCAGTCCGCCGAGCGACCCACCCGGCACCCCGCCGTCGCGCTGGCCATGGCCCTGCCGTGCGCCGTGCTGCTGGTGATGCTGTTCGGCGGGTGGGAGCAGATGGCGAACCAGGCCGAGGCCCTGGCCGATCTGATCGGCCGCTGAGGGAGACGGCGCCGCCGGCAAGGCCATCAGGAAAAACACCAGAACGGGCACTGTTCCCCTGGGGACGGGGAGCAGTGCCGCCGGGGAGGCCGCGGGCCGCGATGACACGCGGACGGGCGAGAGCGGTCCGCAGAGCACCCCGGCAGGCGGAGACGCCGCGTACGGACGTCGGTGAGGGCGACCGTACGCGGCGCTTCTCCGCCGTACGCGGCACTTCTCCGCCCGCTTCCCCCGAACACAAAAAGACCGAGGCCGCGACCCTGACGGATCGCGGCCTCGGCCGTTACTGTGCGCGATACTGGGATTGAACCAGTGACCCCTACCGTGTCAAGGTAGTGCTCTCCCGCTGAGCTAATCGCGCCTGGTGTGGCGGTTGTGCAGCGAGCCTCGAAGG